>CAZFPW010000050.1:0-13237 GCA_964520765.1 uncultured Novosphingobium sp. | reverse complement strand
TGGCGGGAAATGCAGAAGCAGCGGGCGCACTTCGAGGGCTTCGAAGCGCTGCATCTCTACGATGAGGACGGCTCGGACGAATGCCATGCCTTCCTTCAGCAGAGCTGGGGCGCGGCGGGGCTGAACAACCTCTATCGGGTGCCGCAATATTTCGATTGGCTCCTCGACGAGGCCGATCTCGCCGCGACCTACCGCGTCCACAAGCGCCAGTTGCAGTGCCTGCAATGGCGGTCGGAGCGCCGGCCGTGGGCGCTGAAGTATCCCAACCACCTCCTGGCGATGAATGAGATACTGGAGGTCTATCCCGACGCCCGCTTCGTGATGACCCACCGCGATCCGGCCCAGGTCGTCGCCTCGATCTCCAAGATGAGCTGGAACCTGCGCGGGATGTGCGCCGCCGCGCCGGTCGACCGGCGCGAGGTGGGGGCGGACATGCTGCACTTCATCCAGCGCCACATCGACCGCATCATGGCTTTCGACGCGGGGCCGCACGGGAACCGCGTCGTCCATGTCGACTATTATGCGCTGGTGGCCGATCCGGTGGGGGAGATGCGCAAGATCCACGCCGGAATCGGCATCGACACGCCGGATGCCATCGCCCGGTCGGTCGGCGATTGGCACGCGGCCAACCCCAAGAACGCGCGGGGCCGGAACGACTATACGCTGGATCAGTACGGCCTCGATCCGGCGGCCCTGCGCGATCGATTCGCGCCCTATATCGCAAGGTTCGCGATCCCGACCGAGGCGGAAGGCCTGGCGCGGGACGGGACGCAGGCCTGAATCCCGTTCGTTCGATTGACCCCGCCGCCCAGGTGGGCTTGAAACCGATCCGAGAAGGAGCCTGACATGAACCTGGAATCGATTGCCCTCCACCACGGCTACGTCTCGGAGCCGACCACGCGCTCGGCCGCGGTGCCGATCTATCAGACGACGTCCTACACGTTCGACGATACCCAGTACGGCGCCGACCTGTTCGACCTGAAGGTGGCGGGCAACATCTATACCCGGATCATGAACCCGACGACCGCCGTGCTGGAGGCGCGCCTGGCGGAAATGGAGGGCGGCGTCGGCGGGCTCGGACTGGCGTCGGGCATGGCGGCGATCACCTATGCGATCCAGACCATCGCGGGCGCGGGCGACAATATCGTGTCGATCTCGCAGCTCTACGGCGGCACCTACAACCTGTTCATGCACGCCTTCCCGCGCCAGGGGATCGAGGCGCGGCTGGTCGACGGAGAGGATTTCGCGGCGCTCGAGGCGGCGATCGACAAGCGGACCAAGGCCGTGTTCCTGGAATCGATCGGCAATCCGGCCGGCAATATCGTGGATATCGAGCGGGTGGCGCAGATCGCCCATCGCCACGGCGTGCCGGTGATCGTCGACAATACGGTCGCCACGCCCTTCCTGTGCCGTCCGTTCGACTTCGGCGCCGATATCGTGGTCCATTCGCTGACCAAGTACATCGGCGGCCATGGGACCACCATCGGCGGGATGATCATCGACAGCGGGCGCTTCGACTGGACGGCCGACCGCGAGCGGTTCGCCATCCTGAACGAGCCCGATCCGTCCTATCACGGCGTCGTCTATACCGAGGCCCTCGGGGCGGCGGCCTACATCGGCCGCGCCCGCGTGGCCCCGCTGCGCAATACCGGCGCGGCGCTGGCCCCGCACAGCGCCTTCCTCTTGCTGCAAGGCCTGGAAACCCTGGGGCTGCGGATGGAGCGGCATTGCGAGAACGCGCAGAAGGTCGCGGAATATCTCACGGGGCACCCGAAGGTGCGCTGGGTCAACTACGCGGGGCTTGCCGACAGCAAGCATCACGGCCTCGCCCAGCGGCTCACCCGCGGGAAGGCGTCCGGCATCCTGAGCTTCGGGATCGAAGGCGGCAAGGAAGCGGGCGGGGTGTTCATCGACAACCTGCAGATGATCCTGCGGCTGGTGAACATCGGCGATGCGAAGTCCCTCGCCTGCCACCCGGCAACCACCACCCACCGGCAGCTTTCCGAGGAGGAGCTGGCCAAGGCCGGCGTCAGTCAGGACCTCGTGCGGATCTCGGTCGGGATCGAGCATGTGGACGATATCATCGCCGACATCGAGCAGGCGCTGGCGGCCGTCTAGGACGCTCCGCGAAGGCCGCGTTGTTCCGAGGGCCGGGCTGGCGAACGGGTGAGGCTGCCTCGCCCGTTCGCGCAGCCGATCATCGCTCGTGCGGCGTTTGCCCCAGCGACCAGGTCGCGATCGGCTGGCCGGCAATGGTCTCCACCAAGGCCTCATCGAAGGAAACGGCCAGGACGCAGATCGGCCGTTCGTCAGGCCCGCCGGGCTGGAGACAGCGGATCGGCCCTCCGTTCGCCACGTCCTGAACCCGCCCGGTCAGCCGGAGGCGGAAGCCCTGGGACGCGTGGAACTCCTCCGGTTCCAGGCGTTTCACGGCGTTGAGCGATCGCGGCGCCTTGGCCGGCGGGCTCATGGTGAACTGGGCAACGGCGAAGGTTTCGGGCACGGTCGGGGGCGGGGCGTCCTCAGGCGCTTGCACGGGCGCTTGCGGCGCCGGGCACGCCTCGGACGAGGACCAGGGACGTTCCACCCAATAGCCCTCGGCAAAGCCGGCCGGAGCCTGCGCGGCCGCCAGGCCCCAGTCGGACAAGGCCCACCGCGTCATGGAGATATTGACCCGCAGCGTCTTGCTCGATGCGTCATAGCGCCAGCGCATCGGCGCGGACCCATCGGCCGGGGCAGGCCCGGCGCATCCGAAGGGAAGCGCCAGGTCGATCCGCCGGCCGGCAAGGTTGCGGATGCTCTGCGGCAAGGGCAGGCCGGAAGCAGCGGCGTCGGCGGCCTGGCTGGCGAAAGCGACCATGTCCGCGCGGCGCAGCACTCCCGGCAGTTCCGGCGGGCGCGGGGGTGCGATGGTCGGCAGCGGCGTGGGGAAAGTCGCCGGCGGGGGGCTGACGGGAGCCGTCGCCCGGCCGACGAAATACCCCGCCGCGCCCAGGGCGACGGCAGCGGCGAGGCCGCCGGCGATAACGAGGCGGCTGGTTCTGAGACTGGGTTCCCGCATCCTCGAGTTATAGCAAACTCGTGCGATCTCTCCAGATTTTTTCGGACCGGGAATGCAAGTCCGCCATTGACAGGCGCGGGGCGGCGGACAAGGCCTGACGGGGATGACGATTGACCAGATACTGACTTTGCTGGTCCTCGGCGGGGTGGTCGCCATGCTGATCTGGGATCGGCTGAGGGCCGATGTCGTCGCGCTGGCCGGCGCCGCCGTGTTGCTGATGACCGGCGTGGTCCGCCCGTCCGAGGTGCAGAGCGCCTTCGCCAGCCCCGCGATCATCGCCTTGGCCTCGCTCTTCGTGATCGCCTATGCGCTGGAGCTGTCGGGCCTGCTCGACCGGGCCATCAGCCTGGGCGTCGACCTGTGCAGCCGGATGGGCGCGAAGGGCATCTGGCTGCTCCTGTCGATGATCGGCGCGGTGTCGTGCTTCCTCAACAGCACGCCCATCGTCGTGCTCGGCGCGCCGGTGATCCGCGACGTCGCCCGGGCCATGCGCCTTTCGCCCAAGCGCTTTCTCATCCCATTGTCCTACATCACCGTGCTGACGGGGTGCTGCACGCTGATCGGCACTTCGACGAACCTCCTGGTCGACGACATGGCCCGCGTGGCCGGCCAGCCGCGGTTCGGGATCTTCGAGATCACGCCGGTCGGCCTGCCTATCGCGCTCGTCGGCGGGCTGTACCTGTTCCTGGTGAGCGGCCGGCTGCTGGGACGGCACGAGAACGATGAGCGGGAGAATACCGCGCTTCCGATCGACCCCTCGCACATCGCCAGCGCGCAGGTGGGCGACGCCAACCTGTTCGCGGTCGCCCAGCCGCTCGATCCGGGCAAGGCCATCGTCGCCCTGGCCGTCTTCGTCGGCGCGATCGCGCTCGCCGCGCTGAACGTCGCGCCGATCGCGGCGACGGCCTTCGCCGGGGCGGTGGCGCTGATCCTGCTGCGGGTCATCAGCGCGGACGAGGCCTATCGCGGCCTCAAGCCCGAGATCCTGATCCTCATCGCCGGCATGGTGGTGATCGGCATCGCCATGGAGCAGAGCGGCCTGGCCGAACGGACCTCGCGGCTGCTGATCGGGTCGGTCCACGATCTGAGCCCGCTGGTGGCGCTGATCGTGCTGTATCTCGTTACCATGGTGCTGACCGAGCTGCTGTCCAACGCCACGGTGGCCGTGCTGCTGACGCCGGTGGCGGTGGCGCTGGGGGAGAGCCTGGGGGTCAGCCCGCGGCCGTTCCTGGTGGCGGTGATGATCGCGGCGAGCGCGGCTTTCGCGACGCCGTTCGGCTACCAGACCAACGTCATCGTCTATCAGATGGGCGGCTATCGCTACATGGATTTCGTGCGGATCGGCCTGCCGCTCAACCTCATTACCTGCGTCGTCGCGATCATCGCGATTCAGGAGTTCTTTCCCTTCTGATCGGCCATTTCGGGCAGCCAGTAGGCGACCGACGATCCGCCTCGGGCGGTTTGCCGCCTTCCTGCCGGCACATTGCGGCGGCCTTTCGGCCGCTTCGCCAGGGAGCGCATTTTCTTCCCCCGCCTTTCCTCCTAAAGCCGATGCGATTTCGCCCCGGACGGACGGGCCATGAAAGGAACGAAGCGATGATCGGATTGTTCGCAGCCCTCTCGGCCGCCCTTGCCGTGGCGGCCGGCGCATTCGGGGCGCACGGCGCGTCCAGCCCCCAGGCGGCGGAGTGGCTGCGGACGGGCGGGCTCTATCAGTTGATCCACGCCGTCGCCGCGCTGGCGGTCATGGGGGTGGCGCGCGGCGCGGCCGTGACCCTGCTGGTCGGGGCGGCGCTGTTCGCGGTGACGCTCTATGCCATGGCCCTGGGCGGACCGCGGTGGCTGGGCGCGGTGACGCCCATCGGCGGCACCCTGCTGATCGCCGGCTGGCTGTGGGCTGCCTGGATCTTCGCGCGGCAGGCGCAGGGCGCCTGAGGACAGCCGCGCGGAATCGGGCGGCTATTGCCCCTGGGGCGGCACGCCGGGATTGCCTTCGGTGCGATCGCGGTAGAGCGCGGCGCGGCCCAGCAGCATGAACGAAACCGGGGTGGTCAGCGTCACGAAGGCGACGATCAGGATCTCGTGCACCACGGGCCGCGACCGCAGGGCCGAAAAGCAGACGATCGAGCCCAGGCAGATCAGCATCGTGCCGAGCGTGGTGCCCAGCGTCGGCGCGTGGACCCGGTCGTAGAACGATTTCAGCCGGAGCAGGCCGAGCGAGCCGATCAGGGTGATGGCCGCGCCCGCGAGCATGAGCACGGCGACGAGGATGGCCGCCCACAGCGGCAGGTCGGGGGCCTGGATCATTCTATCACCTCTCCGCGCATGAGGAACTTGGCGAGCGCCGCGGTCGCCACGAAGCCGAGCAGGGCGATGATCATCGCCGCCTCGAAATAGAGCGTCCGCCCTGTCTGCACCCCGAAGGTCAGCAGCAGCAGCATCGCGTTCACGTAGAAGGTGTCGAGCCCCAGCACCCGGTCCTGCGCGCGGGGCCCCACGATCATGCGGTAGGTGGCGCAGAGCATGGCCAGCCCCAGCAGGACCTGCGCGGCGGTGATCGCCAGGGCGAGCAGCAGCGTCGTGGTCATCGCTCGAAGATCTCCATCAGCAAGGCCTCGTAGCGGCCCTTGATGAGCCGGATCCAGGCGTCCTCGTCCACCATGTCGAGCACGTGGACCAGCAGGCTGTCCCTGGCGCGGTCGAGCTGGACCCACATCGTCCCCGGCGTGGCGGTGATGATGAGGGCGAGGGCGGTGAGCCCGTGCGGGTCGCGCAGGTCGAGCGGAAGGCTGACGAAGCCCGACACCCGCTCGCGGGGCGAGAACAGCACGATCCGCGCGACGGCCAGGTTGGAGCGCAGGATGTCGACCAGGACGATGCCCGCCAGGTGCAGCATGGCCCGCACCGAGCGCATCTTGAAGGGCTTGGGTCGCAGCGCCCGCATCGTTTCGCTGGCGAGGAGCGCCACGACCGCGCCGAGCAGCAGTTGCCCGGCCGAGAACGACTGCGTCAGCAGCACCCACATCAGGAAGAGGCAGGCCGCCAGCATGGGATGGGAAGGCCGCATCCTCATCGCGGCTGCCCACCCGCTTGCGGGCCGAGCACCGCGCCGATGTAGCCGTGGCGGTCCTGGAGCGAGGCGCCGGTCCGCTCCATGTAGCGCATCACCGGGCCGGCGAAGATCATCAGGGCCGCGCAGACGAGCAGCAGCAGGGCCACCGGCACGGCTTCCCACATGCGCAGCACCGGCTGCGGCCGGTCCGAGGGCGTCCAGATCAGGTCGATGCCGGCGCGGCTGGTGGCGATCAGCGTGGCGAGGCCCGACAGGATCAGCAAGGCGATCAGCAGCCAGGTGGTGGGAGAGATCGGATCGTCCAGCCGCAACAGGTCGTGGATGATCGCGAACTTGGCGATGAAGCCCGAAAGCGGCGGCATCCCCGCCAGCAGCAGGGCGCAGAACAGGAAGCCCGCGCCGAGGATGGCGATGGTGACGGGGATGACGACGCCGACCTCGCTCTGGTCCGCTTCCAGCGCGGCGGTGTCCTCGTCCTCGAACACGGGTTCGACCACCGCGTGGATGCCGGGATCGCTGTCCCGCCGCTCGACCATCTCCAGCAGCAGGTAGAAGGCGCTCAGCCCCAGGGTCGAGCTGGCGAGATAGAACAGCGCCCCGCCCAGCACCTCGCCCTGGCCCGCGCCGAGCGTGGCCAGCAGGGTGCCCGACGACACGATCACCGAATAGCCCGCCAGCCGCGACAGCGTCCGCGCCGCCAGCACGCCGGCCGTGCCGAAGATCATCGTCGCGATGCCGCCGTAGAGCAGCCATTCCTCGCCGAAGTTGGCGGTCCACCCGCCGCTGCCGCCGAACAGCAGCAGATAGACGCGCAGCAGCGCATAGACGCCGACCTTGCTGAGCAGGGCGAACAGCGCCGCGACCGGCGGCACGGCGGCGGCATAGGTCGCGGGTAGCCAGAAGCCGAGCGGCCACATCCCCGCCTTCACCAGGAAGGCGATGCCCAGCACGGCGATCCCGCTTTGCAGCAGGGGCAGGTCGGCATCCGCGATGGACGAGATGCGGACGGCGAGGTCGGCCATGTTCAGCGTGCCGGTGACGCCATAGATCATGCCCGCCCCGATCAGGAACAGCAGCGACGTCATCACGTTGATCGCGACATAGTGCAGCCCGGCCTTGACTCGTGGCGCGCCCGAGCCGTGGAGCAGCAGGCCATAGGAGGCGGCCAGCAGGATCTCGAAGAAGACGAACAGGTTGAACACGTCCCCGGTCAGGAACGCGCCGTTCAGGCCCATCAGCTGCAGCAGGAACAGCGAATGGAAGCGCGGCCCGGCGCGGTCCCAGCGGCCCAGCGAGAACACCAGCGAGGTGATGCCGAGAATCCCCGAAAGGAGCAGCATCAGCGCCGAAAGCCAGTCGATCACCAGGACGATGCCGAAGGGCGCGGGCCAGTTGCCGATGCGATAGGCGCTGGCCGCGCCCTCGCCGGCGAAGCCGGAGCTGGCGACCCGTTGCAGCAGGACCAGCGCGATGACGAACAGCGCCAGGACCGTGATGAGGCTGACGATGTTCTTCGCCCGGCGCTGGCGTTCGTCGAACAGCAGCATCAGGGCGCTGGCCGCGAGCGGCAGCAGGATCGGCGCGGCGATCAGATGGTCCGCCCAGGGCACGGTCATTCTTCTTCTTCCCCGTCGACGTGGTCGGTGCCGGTCAGGCCGCGCGCGGCGAGCAGGACGACGAGCATCAGGGCCGTCATCGCGAACGAGATCACGATCGCGGTGAGGACCAGGGCTTGCGGCAGCGGGTCCGACAGGCTGGTCATGTCGGCCGCGCCTTCCGCGCCGCCCAGCGCCGGCGCGTCGACCCGCAGGCGGCCCATCGCATAGATGAACAGGTTGATCGCATAGGAGATCAGCGAGAGCCCGACGATCACCTGGAAGGTGCGCGGGCGCAGGATCAGCCAGACGCCCGAAGCGGTGAGGACGGCGATGGCCATGGCGAGGACGGCTTCCATCAGGCCTCTCCCGATCCGGGCTCGACGCCGCGCGGGCGCGGCAGCGGGGTGCGGATGGACTGGTGGGCGATCGCGGTCAGCATCAGCGCCGTCGCCCCGATCACCAGAAGGAACACGCCCAGGTCGAACAGGAGCGCGGTGGCCAGCGGAACCTCGCCCAGGATGGGGAGGTCGGCATAGCGGAAGGCGCTGGTCAGGAAGGGATAGCCCAGCAGCCACGAGCCCGCGCCGGTCGCGACGGCGAGCAGCAGGCCGAGCCCGACCCATGACAGCGGGCGGACCCGCAGCCGGTTCTCGATCGTGCGGGTCCCGAAGGCCATGTATTGCAGGATCAGGCCGGTCGCCATGGTGACGCCGGCCGCGAAGCCGCCGCCCGGCAGGTCATGGCCGCGAACGAGCAGGTAGATCGCGAAGACCGTGATGAAGGGGAACAGCCACTGCATGAGGATGCGCGGGATCACCAGGTAGTCCGCGAGGGTATCGCCCACGTTGCGCCCTTCCGAACGGTCGTCGAAAGCGTCCTGGACGCGTTGCTGGACCGGTGATTGCACGCTCTCCGCCGCCGGCCGGAACCGGCGCAGGAGCGAGAAGACGGTGATGCCGACGATCGCCAGCACGGTGATCTCGCCCAGCGTGTCGAAACCGCGGAAGTCGACGAGGATGACGTTGACGACATTCTTGCCGCCGCCGCCGGAATAGGCGTTCTCCAGGAAGAAGCGGGCGAGGCCGGAGGGCAGCGGGCGGGTCATCACCGCATAGGCCAGCAGGCCGATCCCCGCGCCGGCGGCGACGGCGATGAAGCCGTCCAGCGCGCGGCGCAGGGGGAAGGGCTCGCGCTGTTCCCGCCCGGCTTCGGACAGGCGCTTCGGCAGCCACCGAAGGCCGAGCAGCAGGAGGACGGTGGTCACGCCCTCGACCAGGAGCTGGGTCAGGGCGAGGTCGGGGGCCGACAGCCAGACGAAGCTGACGCAGCTCGCCAGGCCGGCGCCGGCCATCAGGATCAGCGCGGCGTAGCGGTGGTACTTGGCCTGCCAGGCGGCCCCGATCGCGCAGATGCCGCCGACGATCCAGATCAGCGCGAAGCCCGGATCGACCAGCACCTGCGGCCGGTTCCCCAGGCTGTAGCCGTGGTTCACGAAGGGCAGCAGCGCCGCCAGGCAGGCGAAGGCCACGAGGATGCGGAACTGGACCTGGAGCCGGCTGGTGCCGAAGGCGCCGTGGAGCTTGCGCGCGCCGATCACGATCATGGCGAGGATCAGCTCGAAGCCGCGCCGTCCCTTGAGGGGGCCGGTCAGCGGCGTGGCGGTGAAGGTGTTCAGCCGGTCGCGCAGCCAGGCATAGCCCAGCCCGCCGAGGATCAGGGCGACGACGCTGAGGATCAGCGGCTGGGTGAAGCCGTGCCATATCGCCAGGCTGTATTGCGGCGTCTGGTCGCCCAGCACCGATTGCGCCGCGGCATGGAGGAACGGCCCGATCGTCGCCGTCGGGACGATGCCCACGATCAGGCAGGTCAGCACCAGGACCTCGACCGGCAGGCGCATCCAGAACGGCGCCTCGTGCGGCGTGCGCGGGAGGTCGGTGGGCGGCGGGCCGAAGAAGCTCTGGTGGATGAAGCGGATCGAATAGAGCACGCTCAGCGCCAGGGCGAAGGTCGCCAGGATCGGCAGCACGTCGTCCAGGATGGTGCCGGGGTGGTCGGCCAGGGCCTCGGCCAGGAACATCTCCTTGGAGAGGAAGCCGTTGAGCAGCGGCACCCCCGCCATGGCGGCGGCCGCGACCATGGCCAGGGTCGCGGTGAAGGGCATGAACCGGGCCAGCCCGCTCAGCCGCCGAAGGTCGCGCGTGCCGGTCTCGTGGTCGATGATGCCGGCGGCCATGAACAAGGACGCCTTGAAGGTCGCGTGATTGACCGTGTGGAAGATCGCGGCCACGGCGGCGAGCGGGCTGCCCAGCCCCAGCAGCAGGGTGATGAGGCCGAGGTGGCTGATCGTCGAATAGGCCAGCAGGCCCTTGAGGTCCTGCTGGAAGATCGCCGCCCAGGCCCCGACGACCAGCGTGGCGAGCCCGGTGGTCGTGACGATCATGTACCACGCCTCCGTCCCCGCGAGCACCGGCCAGAGCCGGATGAGCACGAAGATGCCCGCCTTCACCATCGTCGCCGAATGGAGATAGGCCGATACCGGCGTCGGCGCGGCCATGGCGTGGGGCAGCCAGAAGTGGAACGGGAACTGCGCGCTCTTGGTGAAGGCGCCGATCAGGATGAGGATCAGCGCGGGCAGGTACAGCCTGCTCGCCTGGATGCGGTCCCCGGCGGCCAGCACCACCTCGAGGTCGTAGCTGCCGGCGACGCGGCCGAGCAGGAGGATGCCCACCAGCAGGCACAGCCCGCCCGTGACCGTCACCACCAGCGCCATGCGCCCGCCGCTGCGCGCGCTCTCGTTATGGTGCCAGTAGCCGATCAGCAGGAAGGAGAAGAGGCTCGTCAGCTCCCAGAAGAAGGCGAGCTGGATCAGGTTGCCCGACAGCACCAGCCCCAGCATCGAGCCCATGAAGGCGAGCAGGAACGAGAAGAACCGCGGAACCGGGTCCTCCGCCGCCATGTAATAGCGCGCGTAGATGACCACCAGCAGCCCGATGGCCAGCACCAGGAAGGCGAATATCCAGCTCAGCCCGTCGAGCCGGACGATCAGGCTGAGGTCGAAGGTCGGCAGCCAGGCCAGCTCGCCCCGGATGCCGTGCAGCTCCGCCATCGCCGGGAACAGCGACGCCAGCAGCCCCAGCCCGATCGCCGCGACGGCGCTCGCGAGCAGGGCGGCGGCGTTGCGGGCGGTGGTCGGAAGGAAGGCGGCGACGAGACTGCCGACGAAGGGAAGGGCCAGGATGAGCCACAAAATCGAAGCGTTCGAACTGGCTATGCGTCATCTCCATCGGTGGCACGTCGGCTCGTGGGCACCTTAGGGAAGCATGCTCTCGCCGCAACCCCGTGGTGCCCATTTTAGATGCCCGCGGGCGACCTGATCCCCGTCAATTGCGAATCATGGAGATAGTGGATACTATCTCCATGATTCGCGTCGCGGGTGCGGCGCCGTGCAAGGGCGAGGACCTGGAAATGCAAATGAACGACATGGTGCTGATCAGCGTCGACGATCACATCTGCGAGCCGCCGACCATGTTCGACAACCAGCTCTCCGGTGACCTCCTCGCCTCCGCGCCCAAGCTGCGGGTCGACCGGAACGGCAAGAACTACTGGGAATACCAGGGCCGCCTGAAGGGCTCGGTCGGCCTCAACGCCGTGGTCGGCCGGCCGTTCGAGGAATACGGCATGGAGCCCAGCTCGCTCGATCAGCTCCGCGACGGCTGCTACGACGTCCACGCCCGGATCGACGACATGGACGTGAACGGCATCGCCGCCTCGATGTGCTTCGGCAACTCGATCGGCTTCGACGGCCAGACCTTCCACAAGGCGCCCGACAAGAAGCTCTCGCTGCGCCACATGCAGGCCTACAACGACTGGCACTATGACGAATGGTGCATGGCCTATCCGGGCCGCTTCATCCCGCTCGCGATCCTGCCGACCTGGGACCCGGCGGCCACCGTCGCCGAGATCGAGCGCTGCGCCAGGAAGGGCTTCCGCGTCGTCTCGATGAACGAGAACCCGACCGTCCAGGGCCTGCCCTCGATCCACAACGACTACTGGAACCCGTTCTTCAAGGCGATCGCGGACACCGACATGACGGTGGCGCTGCACATCGGCAGCGGCAACCCCGCGCCCCACGCCTCGATGGAAACGCCGATCGAGGCCTGGATCAGCACCATGCCGCTGTCGGTCGCGCAAGGCGTGGCCGACTGGCTCCAGCTGGAAGAGCTGCACCAATATCCCGACCTGCGCATCGCCGTCTCGGAAGGCAGCATCGGCTGGGTGCCCTACTTCATGGAGCGCGCCGACTTCTCCAACTGGCGGCACAAGACCTGGACCCACTCGCGCTTCCAGGAGCTGAAGCCCAGCGACCTGTTCAAGCGCCACTTCCTCAACTGCTTCGTCGACGACCGCTTCGGCCTGCGCCACCTCGACGAGATCGGGGAGGACAACGTGGCCTACGAATGCGACTATCCGCACTCCGACACGCTGTGGCCCGAGGTGCCCGAATACCTGTGGGATTCGCTCAAGCACCTGACCGACGAGCAGATCGCCAAGGTCACCTACAAGAATGCGCTCAAATGGTTCCGCTTCGACGACTTCCTGGCGCACAACAAGCTTGAGGACATGACCGTGGGCGCCTGCCGCGCCCGCGCCGCGGCCAAGGGGGTGGACACCACGCCCAAGTCCTCCGGCGGCGCCGCGCCGGTGACGGGCGGCGAGGTGCGCCCCGTCACCTCGGGCGACATCATGAGCATGTTCAAGAAGCACGCCGACGAGCGCGCGATCGAAGCCGCCGCGAACTGATCGGCGGGGCCGGCGCCGGGAGGATGGGATGAGCAAGGTCGTGGTCATCACCGGCGGCGGTTCGGGGCTCGGGCTGGCGATGGCCCGGCGCCTCGCCGCCGACGGGCACCGGCTGTTCCTGCTCGGCCGCACTCTGGCGAAGGTGGAGGCCGCGGCGGCCGGGATCGGCGGACAGGCGCAGGCCTTGCCGTGCGACGTGGCCGACCCGGATTCGGTCGACGCGGCCTTCGCCGCCATCGCCGGTGCGGCGGGGCGGATCGACGTCCTCATCAACAACGCCGGGGTCTTCGCGCCGTTCTTCCTGGCCGAGGCGAGCAATGCCCAGATCGCGACCGCTCTCGGCAGCAATCTGGCGGGGCCGATGTATTGTTCTCGCGCCGCGCTGAAGCTGATGGACCGGGGCGGGCAGATCCTCTGCATCGGCAGCGAGACCGTGACCGTCACCGCCGCGATGCTGGGCGCCTACCAGGCGAGCAAGGCCGGCCTCGAACGCTTCTGCAAGACCCTGGACCAGGAGGTCGCGCCGCGCGGCATCCGCGTCACCCTGATCCGCGCCGGCAAGATGTACGGCCCGGAAATGGACTTCGCGATGGAACCCGAAGTCGCCCGCCGCTTTGCCGAGGAGAGCGTGAAGCTTGGCATCGACAACCGCAAGGCGGCGATCAGCCAGTTCACCTCGGTCGCGGACCTCATTCCCACCCTGCT
>CAZFPW010000049.1:0-13352 GCA_964520765.1 uncultured Novosphingobium sp. | reverse complement strand
CGAACGGCGCGCCGATGCCGCGGATGTTGACGAAGCTGTTGCGCGGGTTCGACGAGTAGAACTGCAGCGACGGGGCGAGCTGCTGGAGGCGGCCGACGTTGAACGCGCCGGTGTTGTCGATATGCTCGCCGCCGATCACCGAGATGGCGAGCGGCACTTCCTGCGCGGTTTCCTGGCGGCGGCGGGCGGTGACGATGATTTCGCCGCTGTCGTCGGAGGCTCCGGTGCCGACCGAGGAAGGCTGCTCGGCATCGGCGGCGGCGGCATCCGCCGCGGCGGATGCGTCGGCGGCAAAGGCCGGAAGGGCGAAGAGCGAGGCGCCGGCGACGCCGGCGAGGAGAATGGATCGGGAGATCATCGGTAATCCTTTGGACTAGGGTCACAGATGCCTCCGGCGGTCCGGTGGGCGGTAGTGAACTGGGTTGGTGACGAACGGCTTGAGGGAAGGGATGAAGGCGGAAAAAACGCGGGCGGATCAGTTCGGCTTGAGCCGTTTCTTCTCCGTCACGTCGATCTGGACGACGCGCCCCTCGTGCACGGTGAGGGAGACGTTGCCGAACTTGAGGCCGCTCAGGGCCTCGCGGACGCTGGCGATGCTCTCTTCGAGCAGGCGCAGGGCGTCCGGGTTGGGGGTATGGCCGGCATTGTGGACCATGGTTCAGACTCCATTGGTGGTGAAGGTGGTGGCCCGTCGCGGGCGGACCTGGACGGTCTGGCCGATCGGCGGCGGGGTCTGGGCGGCGTCGAGGTCAAGCTCGATCACCCGCCCGCTGCCGTCGCCGAGCGTGCCCTCGACCCGCCAGACGCCGCCCTTGCGGAAGACGTTGTCGACGAGGACGGCATCGCCCGCGTCTCCGCCCGCGACGATCTCCAGATCGTGCGGACGCACGTGGCGCTCGGCCCCGTCGGCGCCCGGCAGGCGGTTGTTCTCGCCCACGAACTGCGCGACGAAGGGGGTCGCGGGCCGCATGTAGACTTCCTCGGGCGTGCCGACCTGCTCGATCCGGCCGTGGTCCATCACGACCACGCGATCGGCCAGCTCCAGCGCCTCTTCCTGGTCGTGGGTCACGAAGATCGAGGTCAGGCCCATCTGCTTGTGCAGGTCGCGCAGCCAGCGGCGCAGGTCCTTGCGGACCTTGGCGTCGAGCGCGCCGAACGGCTCGTCGAGCAGCAGCAGCCGGGGCTCGATGGCGAGCGCGCGGGCGAGCGCCACGCGCTGGCGCTGGCCGCCCGAAAGCTGGCCGGGCAGGCGCTTGCCCAGCCCGTCGAGCTGGACCAGGCGCAGCAGCTCTTCCGCCCGCGCCTGGATCGCGGCCTTGGCCGGACGGTCGCGGCGCTTGCGCACGGTGAGCCCGAAGGCGACGTTCTCGGCCACGGTCATGTGGCGGAACAGCGCATAGTGCTGGAACACGAAGCCCACCTTGCGCTCGGCCACGCGCAGGCCGGACACGTCCTCCCCACCGATCACCACCTCGCCCGCGTCCTGGAACTCCAGGCCGGCGATGATCCGCAGCAGGGTGGTCTTGCCCGAGCCCGAGGGGCCGAGCAGGGCGATGAACTCGCCCTCGCCGATTTCCAGGTCGAGCCCGTGCAGCGCGGGATAGTCGCCGAAGCGCTTGGCTATGCCGTTAAGACGAATCAATGTTTTGCCCCCGAATGAAGGTCGAAGCGCCATTCCAGCACGCTCTTGGCGACCAGCGTCACCAGGGCGAGCAGGGCCAGCAGAGAGGCCACGGCGAAGGCTCCGACGAAATCGTACTCGTTGTAGAGAATCTCGACATGCAGCGGCATGGTGTTGGTCAGGCCGCGAATGTGGCCCGACACGACCGAGACTGCGCCGAACTCCCCCATGGCCCGCGCGTTGCACAGCAGCACGCCATAGAGCAGGCCCCAGCGGATGTTCGGCAAGGTGACGTGCCAGAAGGTCTGCCAGCCCGACGCGCCGAGCGAGAGCGCGGCCTCCTCGTCCTCCTTGCCCTGCTCCATCATCAGCGGGATCAGCTCGCGCGCGACGAAGGGGAAGGTGATGAAGACGGTCGCCAGGATGATGCCGGGCACGGCGAAGATGATCTTCACGTCGTGCGCCTGGAGCCACGGCCCGAGATAGCCGTGGGCGCCGAACAGCAGGACGAAGATCAGGCCCGACACCACCGGGGAGACCGAGAACGGCAGGTCGATCAGGGTGATCAGCAGGCTCTTGCCCGGAAAGCTGAACTTGGTGATCGCCCAGGACGCGGCCACGCCGAACACCATGTTGAGCGGCACGCTGATCGCGGCGATGATCAGGGTCAGCCGGATCGCGGACAGCGCATCGGGATTGCGGATCGCGGCCAGGAACATGCCCAGGCCCTGCTCCAGCGCCTCGCTGAACACCGCGATCAGCGGCAGGACGACGAAGAAGCCGAGGAAGACCAGCGCGAGCACGATCAGCAGGGTCTGCGCCAGGCGGCTCTCGCCCGTCGCCCGCGCCGAGTTGCGGCGGATCCGCAGCAGGCGCTGGAACGACAGCCGGGCCTGCCCGTCGGGCGTGCCGGACGCGGCGGTCAGCGGCAGGTCAGGATTGACGGTCGTAGCGGTCATGCCCCGGCCCTCCGGCGGGTGACCGCCTGGATCCAGTTGATCAGCAGCAGCACGGCGAAGCTCGCCAGCATCATCACCATCGCGATCGCGGTGGCTCCGGCGTAGTTGTACTGCTCGAGCTGGGTGACGATCAGCAGCGGCGCGATCTCCGTCTTGCCGGGCATGTTGCCCGAGATGAAGATGACCGAGCCGTATTCCCCCACCCCGCGCGCAAAGGCCAGCGCGAAGCCGGTCAGCAGGGCGGGCATGATCGCCGGGAAGATCACCCGGTTGAAGGTCTGCCAGCGGTTGGCGCCCAGCGTCGCGGCGGCCTCCTCCACTTCCTTGCCGAGGTCGGCCAGCACCGGCTCGACCGAGCGGACGACGAAGGGCAGGCCGATGAAGACCAGCGCGATGGTGATGCCGATCGAGGTGAAGGCGACCTTGATCCCCAGGGGATCGAGGAACTGCCCGATCCAGCCCGAGGGGGCATAGAGCGCGGTCAGCGCGATGCCGGCGACCGCCGTGGGCAGGGCGAAGGGCAGGTCGACCAGGGCCGAGACCACGCGCTTGCCCGGAAAGGCGTAGCGGACCAGGACCCAGGCCACGAGCAGGCCGAACACCGCGTTGACCAGGCCCGCGGCCGCGGCCGTGCCGAAGCTGAGCCGATAGGCGGCGAGCGCGCGGCTCGACAGGCCGACCGCGACGAATTCGTCCCAGCCCATCCCGGCGGTGCGGATGAAGATCGTGGCGAGCGGGATCAGCACGATCAGGGTCAGCCAGGCGAGGGTGAACCCGAAGGTCAGCCCGAAGCCGGGCAGGACCGAGGGCCGCCGCCAGGCGGCGATGCGCGGCACCGGGGCGCCGGCCTTCGGTCGGGAAGGGGATTGGGACATCTGCAGCGGCCTGCTCGAATAGGAGTGGATCGGGGGATTACTTCTTGGTCGTGATCTGGTCGAACACGCCGCCATCGTCGAAGAAGGTCTTCTGCGCCGCGGTCCAGCCGCCGAAATCGCCGTCGATGGTGACGAGGTCGATCTGCGGGAACTGGCCGGCGAACTGCGCGGCCACGGCCGGATCGCGCGGGCGGTAGAAGTTGCGGGCGATGATCTGCTGCGCTTCCGGCGTGTAGAGGAATTCGAGATAGGCCTTGGCCGCTTCCTCGGTGCCGTGCTTCTTCGCGTTCTGGGTGATGACCGCGACCGGGGGCTCGGCCAGGATCGAGATCGAGGGGAACACGATCTCGAACTTGCCCTTGCCCAGGCTGGCCTCGGCCAGGTGGGCCTCGTTCTCCCAGGACAGCAGGACGTCGCCGATGCCGCGCTCGACGAAGGTGGTGGTCGAACCGCGGGCGCCGCTGTCGAGCACCGGGACCCGGGCGAGGAGCTGGGTCACATAGTCGCGCGCGGCCTGGTCGGAGCCGCCGGCCTTCTTGCCATAGGCCCAGGCGGCCAGGAAGTTCCACCGCGCCCCGCCGCTGGTCTTGGGATTGGGGGTGATCACCTGGACGCCGGGCTTCACCAGGTCGCCCCAGTCCTTGATGCCCTTGGGATTGCCCTTGCGGACCAGGAACACGATCGTCGAGGTGTAGGGAGAGCTGTTGTCGGGCAGCGCCGCCTGCCAGTCGGCGGGCAGCAGCTTGCCCCGCTCGGCGATCGAATCGATGTCGTGGGCCAGGGCCAGGGTGGCGACGTCGGCCTCCAGCCCGTCGATGATCGCGCGGCTCTGCTTGCCCGATCCGCCGTGGCTCATCCGAAAGGTCACGGCCTTGCCGGTCTTTTCCTGCCAGAGCCTGGCGAAGGCGGGATTGATCTCTTGATAAAGCTCGCGCGTGGGATCGTAGGAGACGTTGGTCAGCTCGATCGAATCCCCCGTCGCGCCGCCCGAGCATGCGCCGAGGGTCACGGTAAGGCCTGCCGCCGCCGCGGCGGCCAGGATGAAGCGGCGCTCGAACATTCGTTGTCTCCCTCGTGGTGTCCAACGCATATAGTCAATTAAATTACTAGACATTACAATTCATCTATGCGGGCCTAAAGGCAAACTTTCGCCCGGCCGCAAGATGGGGCCCCATTCTGGTAGCCCCGTTACAGGCGAAGCCCCCGTCCATGCGCGAAACGGGTGACTTCGCCTGAGGCCGCGACGCCGCCGCGGGCCTGGCGTAGCCCGCTCCCCTCCTCCGGGGCGGCGGCGTCTTGGGGAGCGAGCAACTGGTCGAGCAGGAACTTGCCGAAAGCCCAGTCGCCGATCCCGGATTCCGCGTTGATGTGGCCGACCTCCCCCGCGTCGGCGAAGCTGCTGCCCCAGGTCCGGGCGAGCCGGCGGGCGGCGCGGAGGCCCATGTAGGGGTCGTTGCGGCTGGCGACCAGGATCGAGCGGAACGGCAGTTCCTCCGCCGGGGTCGGCGCGAACTGGGCGAGCCGCTCGTCGAGCGGGAAGAAGTCCACCTCCGGCGGCGCCACCAGCAGCGCGCCGCGCACCGGCCCGTCGACGGGCGGCTGCTCGTACCGCGCCCACCAGGCGACCGCGAGGCAGCCCAGGCTGTGCGCGACGAGCACGACCGGCCGCCTTGTCCCCTGGCTCGCCCGATGGATCGCCAGGTTGAGCTGGTTGACCCAGGTGTTGCGATGCGGCCGCTCCCACATTCCCAGCTCGACCCGGCGCACGTCGTGCCGCTCCTGCTCCCACAGGGTCTGCCAGTGCTCCGGTCCGCTGCTCCCCAGGCCGGGGACGGTCAGGATGAGGGGTTCGGAAGGGTCGGATGGAATGGGCATGGGGCGAAGCTCCAAACTGCGGCGACGGAGGGGGCGACTCGGCGCCTCTCTCATCCACCCTCACGATAACTCCACTAATTTGATAGACAATAGGCCGGCGACGAAATGAGAGCCATTCCCGACGAGCCGAACGGCAGGGCGCAAGGGCGGCCCGGAGGCCTCCGTCCGCGCACCGGGGGCCGCCGCGCGCGGACGGAAAGTCGCCTACTGGCTGCCCGCAAGTGCGAAGCCCGGCGCGGCCATTCGGGCAAGGCGGAATTGTTTCCGCGCAGAAACGCGCGACAAACTGATACTTGACAGTTTCGCCGCGACTGCGAAGTCAATGCCCCTATGAATCCATGTGGTTTTCCCCCTCACCACTGGCCCCGCCTCCGCGCGCCCGCCACCCTTGTGGCGGTCCTGATGCTCGCCGCCTGCGGATCTCAGGCGCAGCAATCGGCCAAAGGCGGGGGCGGCCCGACCCAGGTCGGCTTCATCGTCGTCCAGCCCGGCCCCGTCCCGGTCCAGACCACGCTTTCCGGCCGGGTCAACGCCTTCCGCACCGCCGAGGTGCGCCCCCAGGTAAGCGGCGTGATCCGCCGCCGCCTGTTCGCCGAAGGCGCCGTTGTCCGCCAGGGCCAGCCGCTCTACCAGATCGATCCCAGCCTCTATCAGGCCTCCGTGGCCCAGGCCTCCGCCAACCTCGCCAGCGCCCAGGCTTCGGCCGAGGCGGCGCGGGTCCGGGCCGACCGCTACAAGCCGCTGGCCGCCGCCCAGGCCATCTCGCAGCAGGACTATACCGACGCCGCCGCCCAGGCCCGCCAGGCCAATGCCGCGGTCGCGCAGAACCGCGCCGCGCTCAACACCGCGCAGATCAACCTGCGCTTCACCACGGTCCCCGCCCCGATCAGCGGCCGGATCGGGCGCTCCCTGGTCACCGAAGGCGCGCTCGTCACCGGCAACCAGGCCGATCCGCTGGCCGTGATCTCGACCCTCGACACCGTCTATGTCGATATCCAGCAGTCCAGCGCGGAAATGCTCGCCCTGCGCCGCGCCCTGGCCGATGGCGGCGCCCTGCCCGGCGGCGCGACGGCGCGGCTGATCCTCGAGGACGGCAGCGCCTACGGCTTCACCGGGACGATCCAGTTCTCCGAAGTCACGGTCAACGAGGCGACCGGCACCGTGACCCTGCGCGCCCGGTTCCCCAACCCGCAAGGCACGCTGATGCCCGGCATGTTCGTCCAGGCCGTGTTCGAGCAGGGGGTGGAGCCCAATGCCTACCTCGTGCCCCAGCAGGCCCTGCAACGCGACATCGGCGGCGGCGCCTTCGTCTATGTGGTCGGCCAGGGCAACAAGGTCGAGTTGCGCACGATCAAGACCGAGCGGACCTATGGGACGGACTGGGTGGTGACGTCCGGGCTCAAGCCGGGCGACAAGATCATCACCCAGGGCACCGCGAACCTCAAGCAGGGCGCGCCGATCCGCCCCGTGCCGGCCAATGCGCCGCAGCGCGTGGCCCCGCCCCAGCCCGGCCAATCCGGCGGCGGGGGCGGCCAGCCGCCGGCGGCGGGCAAGGCCGCAACCGGCGCTCCCAAGAACTGACCGCCCAGCATGTCGCGGATCTTCATCGACCGGCCGATCTTCGCCTGGGTCATCGCGATCGTGGTGATGATCGCGGGCATCGGCGGCCTGCTCTCGCTGCCGGTCGCCCAGTATCCCGACATTGCGCCGACCTCCGTCTTCGTGCGCGCGAGCTATCCCGGCGCCAACGCGCAGACGGTGGAGAACAGCGTCACCCAGGTCATCGAGCAATCGCTGACCGGGCTGGACGGCCTGCTCTATTTCAACTCGAACTCGTCGTCGCGCGGGCAGGCCAGCGTCACCGCGGTCTTCGCCAAGGGCGTCGACCCCGACATCGCCCAGGTCCAGGTCCAGAACCAGGTCCAGACGGTCATCTCGCGATTGCCCCAGCAGGTCCAGCAGCAGGGCGTGCGGGTCAGCAAGGCCAATGCCGACCAGCTCCTGACCGTCGGGATCTACGACACCACCAACACGCGTACCAACCGCGACATCGCGGACTACATGACCTCCAACCTGCAGGATACGCTGTCGCGCATCGACGGGGTGGGCGACGTCAACGTCTTCGGCTCGCCCCACGCGATGCGCATCTGGCTGAACCCGCAGCGGCTCGCGGCCGTGTCGCTGATGCCCGGCGACGTGATCAGCGCCCTCCAGGCCCAGAACGCTGAGGTCGCGGCCGGCGAGGTCGGCGGCATGCCCGCGCCGGACAAGCAGTACCTCAACGCCACGGTTACGGCCCAGGCCCGCCTCCAGACCCCGGAAGAGTTCGAGGCGATCATCCTCAAGACCCTGCCCGACGGATCGAGCGTGCGGGTCAAGGACGTCGCGCGGGTCGAGGTCGGGTCCGAGAACTACAACACCCACGCCAGGTTCAACGGCCATCCCGCCGCCGGCATGGGCATCTCGCTGGCCCCCGGCGCCGACGCGCTCAGGACGGCGAACCTGGTCAAGGCCAAGGTCGAGGAGCTTAGCCGGGGCTTCCCCGAAGGCCTGGCCTACGACTACACCAACGACACCACGGCCTTCATCAAGCTCTCGGTCGAGGAGGTCGTGATCGCCCTGCTCGAGGCGATCGTGCTGGTCGTGATCGTGATGTTCGTCTTCCTCCAGTCCTGGCGCGCCACGCTGGTTCCGGCCATCGCCGTGCCGGTCGTGCTGCTGGGCACCTTCGCGGTGTTCTATCTCGCCGGGTTCTCGATCAACACCCTGACCATGTTCGGGCTCGTCCTGGCGATCGGCCTGCTCGTCGACGACGCGATCGTGGTGGTCGAGAACGTCGAGCGCCTGATGCACGAGAATCCGGGCATGACCCCGCGCGAGGCGACGATCGAATCGATGAAGGAGATCCAGGTCGCCCTGATCGCGATCGGCCTGGTGCTGTCGGCGGTGTTCCTGCCGATGGCGTTCTTCGGCGGATCGACCGGGGTGATCTATCGCCAGTTCTCGCTGACGATCATCTCGGCGATGATCCTCTCAGTGCTCGTCGCCCTGATCCTCAGCCCGGCGCTGACCAGCACCCTGCTGCGCCGCCCGGACGAACAAGCGCGCGGGGAAAGCTGGTTCGACCGCAAGTTCCCCGCCGCGGCCCGCCAGGTCCATCGCGCCCAGGACTGGTTCAACGACAGCTTCACCCGCTCCACGCACAAGTACCGCGACACCGTGGGCCGGGTGATCGATCGCAAGTGGCGCTTCCTCGGAATCTACGGGATCATCCTGATACTGCTGGTGGTCATGTTCTATCGCTTGCCGAGCAGCTTCCTGCCGACCGAGGACCAGGGCGTGGTCTCGTTCCAGTACCGCCTCCCGCCCGGCGCGACGATGAACCGGACCATCGAAGTCCAGGACGAGCTTCGCCGCTATTTCGACGAGCACGAGAAGGGCCGCATCCGCACGATGTTCTCCGTCTCGGGCGGCGGAATGGGCGGCGCGGCGGGGCAGAACTCCGGCATGGGCTTCCTCAACCTCGTCGACTGGGCCGAACGTCCGGGCAAGGAAGGCAGCGCCGACGCCCTCGCCCAGCGCGCCGCCGGCGCTTTCCGCGGCCTGCGCGACGCCCAGGTCTTCGTCACCGTGCCCGCCGCGGTGCGTGGGCTCGGCAACTCATCGGGCTTCTCGATGCAGTTTCAGAACACCAGCGGGATGGACCGGGAACAGTTCCTCGCCGCGCGCGACCGCCTGCTGCAGATGGCCAGCGCCGACGAACGCTTGACCGGCGTGCGCTTCACCGACCTTAGCGATCTGGCCACGCTGAAGATCGACATCGACCCCCAACGGCTCACCGCTTACGGCCTCAACGTCAATGACGTGAACAACACCCTGTCGACCGCCTGGGGCGGACGCTACGTCAACGATTTCATCGAGCACGGCCGGGTCAAGCGCGTCTATATCCAGGGCGACGCGCCCTACCGCGCCGACCCGTCGAGCCTCAGCCAGTGGTTCGTGCGCGGTTCCAGCGGGCAGATGTCGCCGCTCTCCTCCTTCGCCAAGATCGACTGGTCGACCGCGCCCTCCGGCCTCTCGCGCTTCGACGGCGTGCCCAGCTTCGAGCTTCAGGGCCAGGCCGCACCGGGCGTCAGCTCGGGCGAGGCGATGGATATCGTCTCCGGCCTCGCCGCGCAGATTCCCGGCACCGGGGTCGCCTGGTCGGGCGTCTCGTTCCAGGAGCGCCTGTCCTCGGGCCAGGCGCCGCTGCTCTATGCACTGTCGCTGCTGGTCGTCTTCCTGTGCCTCGCCGCACTTTATGAGAGCTGGTCGATTCCCGTGGCGGTGCTGCTGGTCATCCCTCTCGGCCTCGTCGGCGCGATCTTCTTCGTGACCCTGCGCGGCTTGCAGAACGACGTCTATCTCCAGATCGGCCTGCTGACCACGATGGGCCTCGCCGCCAAGAACGCGATCCTGATGATCGAGTTCGCCGAGCAGGCCGAGCGGCAGGGCATGCGCATCATCGACGCCGCGCTGGAGGCCGCGCGCATCCGCCTGCGTCCGATCCTGATGACGAGCTTCGCCTTCATCTTCGGCGTGCTTCCCCTGGCGCTGGCCACGGGCGCCGGCGCCAACAGCCGCATCGCCATCGGGACCTCGGTGATCGGCGGCATGCTGACCGCGACGCTGCTCGCGATCTTCTACATCCCGCTGTTCTTCGTCCTGGTCCGCCGCACCACCCGCGACGCGCTGAAGCGCCTCCATCACGCCGATGACTCGCCCGATCCCGCCGCCAAGCCGGAGCCCAGCGCATGAGGCGGATGATCGCCCTTCTCGCGGTGGCGCCACCGCTGCTGGCGACCCTGGGGGCCTGCTCGATGGAGCCCAAGTACGCTCGCCCGGAACTGCCCGTGCCCGCGTCATGGCCCGTGGGCGACGCCTATCTCAAGCAGACCGAGGCCGCCCTGCCGAGCTACCGCTGGCAGGACGTCTTCGACGATCCCCGGCTCCAGGCGGTGATCGCCCAGGCCCTGGCCAACAACCAGGACCTCGCCATCGCGGCGGCGAACATCGCCGCCGCCCGCTCGCAGTACAAGATCCAGCGCGCCGAGTTGCTGCCCGAACTCGGCCTTGGCGCCGGCTACCGCCGCACCGGCGGCGGTTCCGGGCCGGACAGCGACAGCTTCTCGCTCGACTTCGGCTTCAGCGGCTACGAGCTTGACCTGTTCGGCCGCATCCGGTCCGAGACCAAGGCGGCGCAGAACCGCTATTTCGCCACCGAGGCCGGCGCCCGCGCGACGCGGCTGACCCTGGTGAGCGACGTGGCGGGCGCCTGGCTCGCCTACGCGGCCGACCGCAGCCTGCTGACCATCGCGGAGAACACCGCCGCCGTCGCCCGGCAAAGCGTCGCGCTGACCCGCACCCGGCTCGAAGGCGGCATCGTGCCCCGCACCGACCTGCGTCAAGCCGAGATCACGCTCCACACCGCTGAGGCCGACATCGCCGCCCAGACTACTGCTGTGGCGCAAGACCTCAACGCGCTGCAATTGCTGGTCGGCGCACCGATCGATCCGGCCAACCTGCCCGCGACCATCGACGACGCGGGGTCGCGCCTGCGCGAAGTGCCGGCCGGCCTCGATTCCTCGATCCTGCTGCGCCGTCCCGACGTGATCCAGGCCGAATGGCAGCTCCAGGCGGCCACGGCCGACATCGGCGCGGCGCGCGCCGCCTTGTTCCCGCGGATCTCACTTACAACCCTGCTCGGCTTCGCCGCCCCCGGCCTCGGCAGCCTGTTCGACGGCGGCAACTTCTCCTACCAGGCGGGGGCGGACGCGAGCTATCCGATCTTCCGCGCCGGAGCGGGCAGAGCCGGCGTGGCCCTGAGCGAGGCCCAGCGCGACGCCGCGCTGGCAAGCTATCGCAAGGCGATCCAGAGCGCCTTCGCCGACGTCGCCGACACGCTCGCGCGGCGCGGGACCATCGATCGCCAGCTCGCCGCCAGCCGCGCCGGGCGCGATGCCGCCGCCGACAATTCCCGCCTGGCGGAAATGCGCTATCGCGGCGGGGTGGCCAGCTACCTCGAAAGCTTGACGGCGCAACAGGCGCTCTACAGTGCCGAGCGTTCGTTGGTAAATGTTCAGCGTCTGCGTGCCATCAACCTGGTGTCCCTTTACCGATCGCTGGGTGGGGAAGCGTTCGAATAATGAGAATCTAGGAGAAATACGGATGACCAAGATCCTGATCGCAGCGGCCCTCGCCGCCGCCACCGCCGGGGCCACCGTAGCCTGGGCGGCAACGCCGGCGGAAACGGTCACTGCGCGCCAGAACAATTTCAAGCAGATGGGCCGCGCCCAGAAGATGATCGGCGACGAACTCAAGAAGCCCGCACCCAACGTCGGCGTGCTCCGCGCCCAGGCGCAGGTCCTGGCCAACCTCGCGCCGCAGGTGAACCGCTGGTTCCCGCGGGGCACCGGCCCCGAATCCGGCGCCAGGACCGGCGCCCTGCCCGCGATCTGGCAACAGACGCCCTTGTTCAACACCAAGGCCACCCAGTTCACCAACGCCGCGCGCAATCTCCAGCGGGTCGCGGCCGGCGGCAACGTCGCGCAGATTCGCGCTGCAGTCCCGGCGGTCGGCGGCTCGTGCAAGAGCTGCCATGATACCTTCAAGGGCGACAAGTAATGGCGCCGGCGAGCGATCAGCCCCTGGATAACGGCGCCACGACAGCGCCCGTCAAGCTGTGGGACCTGCCGATCCGGCTGGTCCACTGGTCGTTCGTCGCGCTCCTGCCCGCCCTGTGGTGGACGGCCGAAAACGGCCGGATGGACCTCCATATCCAGCTCGGCATGGTCATGCTGATCCTGGTGCTGTTCCGCATCCTGTGGGGCCTGTTCGGCAGCTCGACCGCACGCTTCGCCAGCTTCGTGCGCGGTCCGGTCTCCGTCGCGCGCTATATGCGCGGCCTGTTCGGCAAGGAGGGAGAGGCGATCGTCGGCCACAATCCGCTCGGCGCGCTGAGCGTGGTGGCGCTGCTCCTGCTCCTGGCCGTGCAGGTGGGGCTCGGCCTGTTCGCATCGGATACGGACGGGCTCTATTACGGACCGCTCAACTCGCTCGTCGGCTATGACGCCGCCGAGGCCGCGACCGAATGGCACGAATTGGGCTTCAACGTGATCCTGGCGGTCGTCGTCCTGCACATCCTGGCGATCGTGTTCTACCTCACGGTCAAGCGCGACAACCTGGTCGGACCGATGATCACCGGCAGCAAGCGCTATGCCTCCCCCGTTTCCGCCCCTCGAATGGCTCCGCTCTGGCGCGCCCTGATCTGCCTGGTGATCGCCTGGGGCATAGCCGGCTGGGTCTGGTCCGGCGCGCCCGGCCTGGAGATGCTGCTGCCCACCCCAAGCTGACGAAACGCGCAAGGCGCAGCCTTCGCGGGTTGCGCCTCCCCCCGCCCCCCGCTAGAGCGCGCGCACCGCACGCGCATGGATGTGGGCCCTTAGCTCAGTCGGTAGAGCAACTGACTTTTAATCAGTAGGTCGCTGGTTCGAACCCAGCAGGGCTCACCATATATTCAGTGGGTTAGTTGGATAATGGCGGTGGTCGAGCAGCTTCCAGCAACCACCCCGCATGGTAATCCTATGCACGACATAGCATTCATTGCGCTGATCGAAGCGCCTGCCAGCGTGACGATATGGCGCTGCGCAACGGAGGGCAGCGCCGCCTTCTGGCACATCTCAAGGGCGGATTAGAGACAGAGGGAGGTGCCGCGTAGGCCTGCAGCAGCCCAGATCAATCCGCTATCTTGATAGGTGGTGTAGAGCGCAGCGTAACGTCCTTGCTGTGCCAGCAGTTCACAATGGCTGCCCAATTCAACAACCTTGCCCTCCTCGACCACTGCGATGCGATCGGCCTCACGGATCGTGGCCAACCGGTGGGCGATGATCACTGAGGTCCGCCCCTGGCAGATTCGGCGCAAAGCATGGCGGATGCGCTGCTCGGTGCTGACGTCGACCGCCGAGGTCGCCTCGTCGAGGACGA
>CAZFPW010000048.1:6918-13435 GCA_964520765.1 uncultured Novosphingobium sp. | reverse complement strand
CGCTGCACCTCGCCTCGGCCTATGCCGCGCTGGTCAACGGCGGGGTCTGGCGGCCGGCGACCCTGGAAAAGATCGACCCGGCGCAGATTCCCGCGGGCCGCCGGGTATTCAAGGCCTCCACCTCGGCCCGGATGCGCCAGTTGCTGCGGATGATCGTGGTCGACGGCACGGGGCGCAAGGCCGATGCCCCCGGCTACCGGGTCGGCGGCAAGACCGGCTCGGCCGAGAAGCCGGGCGTCGGCGGCTATCAGCGCTCCTCCCTCGTCGCGACCTTCGCCGCGGCCTTCCCGATGGACCGCCCGCGCTTCGTCATCATCACCATGCTCGACGAGCCGCAGGGCACGGTCGCCACCTCCGGCCAGCGCACCGCGGCCTGGAACGCGGCGCCGGTCGTGGCGCGCGTCGTCCCCCGGATCGGCCCCCTGCTGGGCGTGATGCCCGACGACAGCCGCGACATCGACATCTCCGACCTTTCGCCGCTCGTCGGCAGCAAGGAAGGATGATGCGGCTCGCCACGCTCGCCCAAGCCGCCGGCCTCCCGGTGCCGGCGGGCGACGCGAACGTCACCGGCTTTGCCATCGACCACCGCAAGGTCGCGCCCGGCACGGTCTTCGGCGCGTTTCGCGGCGCGCGCTTCAACGGCGAGGATTTCATCGCCGCCGCCGTGGCCAGCGGGGCCGCCGCCGTGGTCGCCCGGCCCGAAGCCGTGGTGCGGGGCGCCGCCCATATCGCGGATGCCGAACCGCGCCGCGCCTTCGCCCGCCTCGCCGCGCGGTTCTTCACCCCCGTGCCCGAGACGATCGTGGCCGTCACCGGCACCAACGGCAAGACCTCCACCGTCGAGATGACCCGCCAGCTCTGGCGCATGGCGGGGAACCATGCGGCCTCGATCGGCACGCTGGGCGTCACCACCTCGGACGAGACGGTCTTCACCGGGCTGACCACGCCCGACATCGTCACCTTCCTCGCCAACATGGCGGGCCTGGCGCGCGAGGGCGTGAGCCACGTCGCCTACGAGGCTTCCAGCCACGGGCTCGACCAGTTCCGCAACGAGGGGCTGCGGGTCGTGGCGGGCGCCTTCACCAATCTGTCGCGCGATCACCTCGATTACCACGCGACGATGGAGGACTATTTCGCGGCCAAGCTGCGCCTGTTCGACGAGGTCGTCGCCGCCGACGGCGCGGCCATCGTCTGGACGGACGACGAGTGGTCCGAACGGGTTGTTGAGCGGGCGTCGAAAAGGGGTCTCCGCCTGCTCACCGTGGGCGGGAAGGGGGAGTTCATCCGCCTTCTCGCCCGCGTCCCCACCGCGCTCGGCCAGACGCTGGAGCTGGAGGTCGGCGGCACGCCCCGCAAGGTCGAGCTGCCGCTGATCGGCGCCTACCAGGCCGCCAATGCGCTGGTCGCGGCCGGCCTGGTGATCGGATCGGGCGGCGATGTGGAGCGGACCCTGGCCGACCTGGCGCGGCTGCAGCCCGTGCGCGGACGCCTGGAGCGCGCGGCGATCACCCGTGCCGGCGCGCCGGTCTATGTCGACTATGCCCATACGCCCGACGCGCTCGAAGCCGCCATCGCCGCGCTGCGCCCCCATGCGGACGGGCGGCTGATCGTGGTGTTCGGCGCGGGCGGCGACCGCGACCAGGGCAAGCGCCCGGAGATGGGCCGCGTCGCCGCCGCCCTGGCGGACCTGGCGATCGTCACCGACGACAACCCGCGCGGCGAGGAACCGGGTGATATCCGGGCGATGGTGCTTGCCGGAGCGGCGGGCGCGCGCGAAATCGGGGACCGGCGCGAAGCCATCGCGACAGCCGTCGCGGAGGCCGGGAAGGGCGACATCGTCCTCATCGCCGGCAAGGGACATGAGCAGGGGCAGATCGTCGGACGCGGGGAGGCGGCGCGCGTGCTGCCGTTCGACGATGTAACGGTTGCCAGGGAGAGTGCAGGATAATGGCGAGTTCACCGATCATCCAATGGCCCGTCGAGCCCGAGGACGCGCTGCCGCTCGCCCTGTGGGACGCGGCCGCCGTCGCCGCCGCGGTGGGCGGTGTCGCCAGCGGGGATTTCCAGGTCTCGGGAGTCGAGATCGACAGCCGCGACGTGATCGAGGGCGACCTGTTCTTCGCCCTGAAGGGAGAGGCGACGGACGGCCATCGCTTCCTCGACAGCGCCTTTGCCAAGGGCGCGGCGGCGGCGGTCGTCGACCGCCCGATCGACCGCCCCCACGTGCTGGTGGAAGATACCTCAAGGGCACTTGAGCTTCTTGGAAAAGCCGCGCGAAACAGGATGTTGGGCAAGGTTGTTGGCGTGACCGGCTCGGTCGGCAAGACCGGGGTGAAGGAAGCGCTGTTCGCCGCGCTGGACCGGGCGAGCCGTGGTCTCGCCCACCGTTCGGTCAAGAGCTACAACAATCATGTCGGCGTCCCGCTGAGCCTGGCGCGCATGCCCGCGCAAAGCCGCTTCGGCATTTTCGAGATGGGCATGAACCACGCGGGAGAGATCGCGGCGCTGACCGCGCAGGTGCGCCCGCACGTGGCCGTCATCACCACGATCGCCCCGGCCCACATCGAGAACCTGGGCAGCGAGGAGGCGATCGCGGACGCCAAGGGGGAAATCTTCGCCGGCCTGGAGCCCGGCGGCGTCGCGGTCATTCCGGCGGACAGCCCGCACTTCGAACGGCTGAAGGAAGCGGCGCAGCGTCATGCCGGAACGGTCGTCTCGTTCGGCCGCGCGGCCCATGCCGACGTGCGGCTGCTCGATGCCGTGACGGCTCCCGGCGGCGGCTCGCTGGTCACGGCCGAGCTGCGCGATCCCGCGGGGGGCGACCGGCGGCTGTGCTACACGATCGCCGCGCCGGGCGAGCATTGGGTGATCAATTCGCTGGCCGTCATGGCTGCCGTCCGCGCGGTGGGCGGCGATCTGGGCGCGGCGGGCCTGGCGCTGGCCGAGCTGGCCGGCCTGGCCGGACGGGGCGCCCGGAGCGAGATCCCGGCCGGCGAGAGTGGCGGCAAGGCCCTGCTGATCGACGAAAGCTACAACGCCAACCCCGCCTCGATGCGCGCGACGCTGGCCCAGCTCGGCCAGACCCGCGCCCAGCGGCGCATCGCCGTCCTGGGCGCGATGAAGGAGCTGGGCGATTTCGGTCCCGGCCTGCACGCCGCCCTGGCCGAGCCGATGGCGGCCGCCGGGCTCGACTATGCGGTGCTGGTGGGCGACGAGATGCAGGCCCTGGCGGACGAACTGGGGAAATCGCCGGCCGGAAAGCTTGGCAAAGCGGTTCCCTTCGCTCATTGCCGGACGGTTGCCGAGGCGCAGACCGCGCTCCGGGATTTCGGCGTGGAGGACGGCGACGCGATCCTCGTCAAGGGTTCGAACTCGGTGGGGCTCGGTGCGCTCGTCGCCGCGCTCGCCGGGAAATAGGGTAAGGCGCTAGATGCTCTATCTGCTTGCCGAGTGGTTCAACTTCCCCGGCCTGGCCAACCTCATCCGTTACCAGACCTTCCGCGCCGGCGCGGCCCTGACCACCGCGCTGGTCATCGGCCTCATCATCGGCCCGCGGTTCATCTCCATGCTCCGCGTCCGCCAGGGCAAGGGCCAGCCGATCCGCGAGGACGGGCCGCAGACCCACCTCGCCAAGCGCGGCACGCCGACGATGGGCGGGCTGATGATCCTGATCTCGCTGGTCATCTCCATGCTGCTGTGGATGGACCTGACGAACCCGTTCGTCTGGGCCTGCATCGCGGTCACGCTCGGCTTCGGGGCGATCGGCTTCCTCGACGATTACGACAAGGTGACGAAGCGCAGCCACAAGGGCGTGCCGGGGCGGGTGCGCCTGGCGCTGGAATTCGTGGTGGCGGGCATCGCCGCCTATATCATCGTCAGCCAGATCAGCACGAACCTCTACGTGCCGTTCCTGTCCAACCGCTACATTCCGCTGGGGCCGCTCTACTACGTCTTCGCCGCCGTGGTGATCGTCGGCGCGGGCAACGCCGTGAACCTGACCGACGGGCTCGACGGACTGGCGACCATGCCGGTGATCATCGCCGCCGGCACCTTCGCGATCATCGCCTACCTCGCCGGGCGCGTCGACTATGCGCATTACCTCGGCATCCCGCACGTGCCGCGCGCGGGCGAGCTAGCGATCCTCTGCGCCGGGATCGTCGGGGCGGGCCTGGCCTTCCTGTGGTTCAACGCGCCGCCGGCGGCCGTGTTCATGGGCGATACCGGCAGCCTCGCCCTGGGCGGCGCGCTCGGCGCGATCGCGGTCGCCGCGCATCACGAGATCGTGCTGGCCATCGTTGGCGGGCTCTTCGTGCTGGAGGCCGCCTCGGTCATCATCCAGGTCTTCTGGTTCAAGCGGACCGGGCGGCGGATTTTCCGCATGGCGCCGATCCACCACCATTTCGAGCAGAAGGGCTGGGCGGAATCGACCGTCGTGATCCGGTTCTGGATCGTCTCGATCATCCTGGCGGTGATCGGCCTTGCCACGCTGAAGCTGCGGTAGGCGGCCGATGATCGCCAGCCCCGCCTTCCAGGACAAGCGTTACGCGGTCCTCGGCCTTGCCCGCTCGGGCCTGGCCGCGGTCGAGACGCTGCTGGCGAGCGGGGCGCGGGTCACCGCCTGGGACAACCGGGAGGAGCCGCGCAACATCCTGATCGGGCGCGCCGATCTGGCCGATCCCGCGACGATCGACCTCACCGGCTTCGCGGGCGTCGTCGTCTCGCCCGGCGTGCCGCTCAACCGCCATCCGATCGCGGAACATGCGGCCAGCTTCGGCGTGCCGGTGATCGGGGACATCGAGCTGTTCGCCCAGGCGCGCGACTATCTGCCCGCGCACCGCGTCGTCGGGATCACGGGGACCAACGGCAAGTCGACCACGACCGCGCTGGTCCACCACCTGCTCGAGAGCGCGGGGGTGCCTTCGCGGATGGCCGGGAACATCGGCCTGCCGATCCTCGGCCAGCGGCCGCTGGCGGCCGGCGGGGTCTATGTGCTGGAGCTGTCGAGCTATCAGATCGACCTGACCCACAGCCTGGCCTGCGATGTCGCCGCGCTGACCAACATCACGCCCGACCATCTCGATCGCTACGAGGATTTCGCCGCCTATGCCGCGTCCAAGCAGCGGCTCTTCACGATGCAGCGGGCGGATCAGCACGCGATCTTCGGCATGGGCGATGCCGAGACCGCCCAGGTCGCCAATCACGAGCTGGCGCGCCGGACGGCGCCGTTCGTCCATGTCGTGACCGGCGGCGATCTCGCCGCGCTCCAGCCCGACTGGCCCTCGCTCCAGGGGCCGCACAACCTCCAGAACGCCGCCGTCGCCGTCGCCGTCGTCTCCGCGCTGGGGCTCGCCGAGGAGCAGTGGCGGCCCGCCCTGCCGACCTTCCGGGGCCTGCCCCACCGGATGGAGCGCGTGGCCGAGGTGGGCGGGGTGCTGTTCATCAACGACAGCAAGGCGACCAACCCGGCCTCCGCTGCGCCCGCGCTCGCCGCCTTTCCGCCGAAGCCGGACAAGCGCATCCACTGGATCGTCGGCGGCCTCCCCAAGGGCGAGGACCTCGACGAGTGCGCGCCCTGGTTCGGCAATGTCGCCGCCGCCTACACGATCGGCGACGCCGGCCCCCATTTCGCCGAGCTGCTCGCCCCCCACATGCCCGTCCGCCGCAGCGAGATGATGTGCGAGGCGATCCGCCAGGCCATCGCGGCGGCCAAGCCCGGCGACATCGTCATGCTATCGCCCGCTTGCGCAAGTTTCGACCAATTCCGCGACTACGAAGCCCGCGGCGACAACTTCCGCCAGATCGTCGAAGCCCTAACGGAAGACCGGCTTCCCGATGAGCCGGAGGAGGCCGCCTGATGGCCAGCAATCCCCCCTATGTCCCCGGCGCGCTGCGCACCACCGGCACGAGCCTGCAATTGCGCCGGGGCCGCCGCGCCGAGATCGGCGTCTGGTGGCGCGAGATCGATCGCGTGCTGCTCGCCCTGGTGCTGACCCTGATGGCGATCGGCACGGTCGCCGTCGCCGCCGCTTCCCCGGCGAGCGCTCGCCGTCTCTCGACCGCAGCGGTCAAGCTCGACGACCTGCACTTCTTCGTGCTCCATGTCCGCTGGCAGATCCTGGGCTTGATCACGATGATCGGCGCCTCGTTCCTGCCGAAGGACCTTGCTCGGCGCGCCGGCATCCTGCTCGGCTCGGCCATGCTGGTCGCGCTGATCCTCGTCCCGGCGATCGGCAGTGAGGTGAATGGCGCACGGCGGTGGCTGAACCTGGGCGTGTCGCTCCAGCCGTCGGAGTTCCTCAAGCCCGCCTTCGCCATCGCCCTGGCCTGGGTCCTGTCGTGGCGAGTGCGCGATCCCAAGCTGCCGGTGGTCGCGGTGACGACCTGCGTCATGGGCCTGGTCGCGGTGCTGCTGATGGCCCAGCCGGACTTCGGCTCGACGATCCTCTTCGCGGGAGTGTGGTTCGTGCTGGTCCTGCTCTCGGGCCTGCCGATCAAGCGCATCGCCGCCGCCATCGGG
>CAZFPW010000048.1:5722-6818 GCA_964520765.1 uncultured Novosphingobium sp. | reverse complement strand
TGCCTCGGCGTCGGGTTCCTGCTGGCGATCACCCGGCGCAATCCCTTCCTCAAGCGCGATCCCTTCACCTTGCGAGAGCTGGAGGCGCTGAAATGAGCGTCAATCCTCCTGCGGTGACTCGCCACTACGTCCTGGCCGCCGGCGGCACCGGGGGGCATCTGATCCCGGCCTTTGCCCTGGCGGTGGAACTCGAGAAGCGCGGGCATCACGTCGCGCTGATTACCGATGCCCGCGGCGCGCAGATTCCCGGCAAGCCCGAAGCGCTTACCGCTCACGTCCTTCCCGCCGGCCGCTTCCAGGGCAGGAACCCGCTGTCGTGGCTCAAGGCGGGCAAGGCGATCATCGAGGGGCGCCGCATGGCGCTGCGCCTGTTCGAGAGCTTCCAGCCCAGCGCCGTCGTGGGCTTCGGCGGCTATCCCGCGCTGCCCGCGCTGCTCGCCGCGACCTCGGCGCGGATTCCGACGGTGATCCATGAGCAGAACGCCGTGCTCGGCCGGGTGAACCGCCTGCTGGCGGGCAAGGTCAACGCGATCGCCACCGCCTATGCGGAGGTGGACCGCCTGGCCGAAAAGCTCGCTTCCAAGGTCCATCGCGTCGGAAATCCGGTGCGGGAGGACGTGCTCGCGCTGCGCGATCAGCCGTTCCCCGCCTTTACCGCTGATGGCCTGCTGCGCGTGCTCGTCACCGGGGGCAGCCAGGGCGCGAAGGTGTTGTCGGAGGTCGTGCCCGATGGCTTGGCGATGCTTCAGCCTGCCTTGCGCACCCGCCTCCAGGTCATCCAGCAGTGCCGCCCGGAGGACATCGAGGCGGTCCGCGCCCGCTATGCCAATCATGACATTCCCGCGGAGCTTGGCACCTATTTCGAGGACATGGCGAACCGCCTGGCCGACGCGCACCTGTTCATCGGCCGTGCCGGCGCTTCGACCATCGCCGAATTGACCGCCGTGGGGCGGCCCGCGATCCTCGTGCCGCTGCCGATCGCTACCGACGATCACCAGGCCGCCAACACCCGCGACACGGTCAAGGCCGGGGGGGCGCGGTCCATTCGCCAGGAGAAGTTCACCGCCGTGGAGCTTGCCAAGCAGATCCAGGCCAT
>CAZFPW010000048.1:2914-5622 GCA_964520765.1 uncultured Novosphingobium sp. | reverse complement strand
GCGCGACAACCCGGAGGTCGCCGCCGCGCTGGAGAACCGCATTCCCGTGGTCCGCCGCGCCGAGATGCTGGCTGAGCTGATGCGCCTCAAGCGCACCGTCGCGGTCGCCGGCACCCACGGCAAGACCACCACGACCTCGATGGTCGCCGCCCTGCTCGATGCCGGAGGGATCGACCCGACCGTCATCAACGGGGGGATCATCAACAGCTATGGCTCCAACGCCCGCCTGGGGGCGAGCGAGTGGATGGTGGTCGAGGCCGATGAGAGCGACGGTTCGTTCCTGCGCCTCGACGGCCAGATCGCGGTCGTTACCAATATCGATCCGGAGCATCTCGATCATTACGGTTCCTTCGATGCGGTGAAGGACGCCTTCGTCGAATTCATCGAGAACGTGCCGTTCTACGGCGCGGCCGTGCTGTGCATCGACCATCCCGAGGTCCAGGCGGTGATCGCCAAGGTCCGCGACCGGCGGGTCGTGACCTATGGCTTCTCGGCCCAGGCCGACGTGCGGGGCGAGAACGTCACCCCCGTGCCCGGCGGCAACCGCTTCGACGTGGCGCTGCGCCAGCGCGACGGCAGCTTCCGCCGGATCGAGGGGATCGAGCTGCCGATGCCCGGCCGCCACAACGTCCAGAACTCGCTCGCCGCGATTGCCGTGGCGGTCGAGATGGGCTGCTCCGACGAGTGCATCCGTGGCGGCTTCGGCAAGTTTTCGGGGGTCAAGCGCCGCTTCACCAAGGTCGGCGAAGTCGGCGGTGCCACGATAATCGACGACTACGGTCACCACCCGGTGGAAATCCGCGCCGTCCTGGCCGCCGCGCGGGAAGGCGTGCCCAAATCGGGTACAGGGGGCCGGGTCATCGCCGTGGTTCAGCCCCATCGCTTCACCCGCCTGCGCGATCACCTGGCGGACTTCTCCTCGGCCTTCAACGATGCCGACGTGGTCTATGCCGCGCCGGTCTATGCCGCCGGCGAGCTGCCGATCGAAGGCGTCGATTCCGAGGCGATGGTCGCCGGCATGAAGGAGCGCGGGCATCGCTCGGCCCAGGTCGTGGCTGGGCCGGACGCGCTGGCCGAGGTGCTGGCCGAGACGGTGCAGCCGGGTGACATGGTCGTCTGCCTGGGCGCGGGCGACATCACCAAGTGGGCTGCGGGACTCGCCGATGCGATCTCCGCCCGCAAGGCCTCGACGAATATGGTTGGGGCGGCATGATGGCGGATACCCTGCCTCAGGTTCGGGGCAAGCTGACCCCGAGCGCTCCGCTCGCGCCGCTGGTCTGGTTCAAGGCGGGCGGCGCGGCCGAATGGCTGTTCGAGCCCAAGGACCTGGCCGACCTCCAGGATTTCCTGCGGACTTCCGATCTGCCGGTCATGGCGCTCGGTCTCGGCTCCAACATGATCGTGCGTGACGGCGGCATTCCGGGCGTGGTGGTGCGCCTGGGCAAGGCCTTTGCCCAGGTCGGCCGCGTCGACGAGGTGACGCTGAACTGTGGGGGAGGGGCCTCCGGCATCCTCGTCTCCTCGACCGCGCGCGATGCGGGGATCGCGGGCCTTGAATTCCTCCGCTCGATTCCCGGCACGGTCGGCGGCTTCGTGCGGATGAACGGCGGGGCCTATGGCGGCGAGGTCAAGGACATCCTGGTCGATTGCGACGTGGTCCTGCGCTCGGGCGAGCTGGTGACGCTGCCGGTGGCGGACCTGCATTATACCTACCGCCATTCCGAGCTGCCCGAGGGCGCGATCGTCGTCGCCGCGCGATTTCGCGGGACGCCGGGAGAGCCGGCGGCGATCCAGGCAGAGATGGACCGCATCTCCGCCAGTCGCGAGGCCTCGCAGCCATTGCGCAGCAAGACCGGCGGCTCGACCTTCAAGAATCCGGATGGTCATAAGGCCTGGCAGCTTGTCGATGCGGCGGGGTGCCGCGGGCTTGCGCTGGGCGGCGCGCAGGTCAGCGAGAAGCATACCAACTTCCTCATCAACACGGGTAATGCGACTAGTACCGAGATCGAAGGGCTTGGCGAGGAAGTGCGCCGCCGGGTGAAGGAGAACTCGGGTGTGGAGCTGGAGTGGGAAATTCAGCGCGTCGGCATGTTTGCCGAAGCGCTAGCGGAAGAAGGTGTGGGTTTGAAGTGAGCCTAGGGAAACTTCACGTCGCGGTCCTCATGGGGGGCTGGTCCAACGAACGGCCCGTCTCGTTGATGAGCGGCGCCGGCGTTGCCGACGCGCTTGAGGCGCGCGGACACCAGGTCACGCGGATCGACATGGATCGCGACGTGGCGCTCCGGCTGGCTGAGACCAAGCCCGACGTCGTGTTCAACGCGCTGCACGGCACGCCGGGGGAGGACGGCACGGTCCAGGGGATGATGGACCTGATGGACCTCACCTACACCCATTCGGGCCTCGCCACCTCGGTCATCGCGATCGACAAGGAGCTGACCAAGCAGGCGCTCGTCCCCCACGGCATCCCGATGCCGGGCGGCCGGATCGTGGAGACCGTCGAACTGTTCGAGCGCGATCCCCTGCCGCGGCCCTACGTGCTCAAGCCGGTCAACGAAGGCTCCTCGGTCGGGGTGGCGATCGTCACGGCGGACGGCAACCACGGCGATCCGATCAGCCGCGAAGCCAAGGGCCCGTGGCAGGAGTTCGATCGCCTGCTGGCCGAGCCCTTCATCCGCGGCAAGGAGCTGACCACCGCCGTGCTCGCTGGC
>CAZFPW010000048.1:1557-2814 GCA_964520765.1 uncultured Novosphingobium sp. | reverse complement strand
GAACTCAAGCCCAAGAGTGGGTTCTACGATTTCGACGCCAAATATACCGACGGCATGACCGAGCATGTCTGCCCGGCCGAAATCCCCGATGAGATCGCCGCGGCCTGCAAGGATCTGGCCCTGCGCGCCCACGATCTGCTCGGCTGCCGGGGGACGAGCCGCTCCGACTTCCGCTGGGACGACACCCAGGGGGTCGAGGGGCTGTTCCTGCTGGAGGTGAACACCCAGCCCGGCATGACCCCGCTCAGCCTCGTGCCCGAGCAGGCCCGCCATCTCGGCATGGAATACGGCGAACTGGTCGAGGCGATCATTGCCGAGGCCCTGGCCGACGCCGCTGCGCGGAGGGCCCGGGCATGAGCCAGACCATCCGCCGCAAGGGTGCGAACATGCGCAAGGTTGCCGCCGCCCACGGCAAGGAGCGCAAAGTCAAGGCCGCGAAGGCCCGGACTGGTTCGCTGCTCGACGCGGTGATGAGCTGGATACCCTTCAACGAGGAAACGCTACACCGCGTCTTCCTGGCCATCATCCTCGGCGGCGCGGTTGTCCTCGCCTGGGTGGTCGCCAGCTTCGCGGGCGTTCCGGCGATGGCCCAGGCACAGCTTGCCACCCTGGCCGGAAGCGCCGGCTTCGAGGTCCGCCGCGTCGACGTGCGCGGGGTCAAGCACCTCAACGAACTCAAGGTCTACGAGCGCGTCCTGGCCGAGAAGAACCAGGCGATGCCGCTGGTCGACATCCACGCGCTGCGCGATGAGTTGCTCCAGCTCTCCTGGGTCGAGGATGCGCGCGTCTCGCGCCAGTTGCCCGATACGCTGGTGGTCGACATCGTCGAGCGCACGCCCCATGCCGTGCTGCGCAAGGCCGATAAGCTGGTCCTGATCGATGCGTCCGGGCACGAGCTTGAGAACGTCACCCCGGTGCGGGCCAAGGGCAAGCTGATCCTTTCCGGCCTCGGCGCGGGCAAGCAGGTCGAAGGGCTGACCACCCTGCTCGAAACCGCTCCGGCCCTGAAGCCCCAGGTGCGCGAGGCGGAATGGGTCGGCAACCGCCGCTGGAACCTGACCTTCCGCACCGGCCAGGTCCTCGCCCTGCCCGAAGGGGCCAAGAATTCATCCGGCGCGCTGATGTCCTTCGCGCGGCTCGACGGCGCCAACCGCCTGCTGGGCGGCAAGGTCGCCGCCTTCGACATGCGCGCGCCCGATCGCATCTATCTGCGCGTTCCCGGCCGCGCGGCCGAGGCCGCCTCGCCCAAGCTCGCAG
>CAZFPW010000048.1:0-1457 GCA_964520765.1 uncultured Novosphingobium sp. | reverse complement strand
CGGGTCTGGATCGGCTGCTCCGGCGCGGGGCTGGCCAGCCAGATCGCCCAGGTGGAGGTCGACATTGGCGGGCGGCGGATCGAGCAGGACGACATCGATCATCTGCTCCACGCCGGGCGCGACGTGATCCAGCCCGACGGGCGCATGGTGCTCCATGCCCAGCCGGCGCATTACACGCTCGACGGTGCGCACGGCGTGCCCGACCCGCGCGGCCTCCATGCCGAGCGGCTGGGCGTCGACATCCATGTCATGCTCGCCGACGGGGCTCCGGTGCGCAACATCACCGAGGCGGTGCAGAACGCCCACCTCGAAGTCGAGGCGGTCGTCGGGGCGCCGATCTCCTCGGGCCATGCCTGCCTCACGCCGGAAGAGCGCGAGCTTGGCGTCGCGCTGGTCGAGTTCGGCGCGCAGGTGACCAACGTGGCGGTCTATGCCGCCGGCATGCTCGTCGGGCTGACCTCGATCCCGTTGGGTTCGGGCGACATTACCGACGCCATCGCCTCGGCCTTCGGGATCAAGCGCTTCCAGGCCGAGCGGCTGAAATGCGTCAACGGTTCGGCCATCGCCAGCCCGGCCGACCACCGCGAGATGATTCCGGTCAACGGCCCCGGCGACGAGGGCGGCGGCACCGTCGCCCGCCATGCCGACGACAAGAACCGCATCCCGCGCGCCGAGCTGATCGGCGTGATCACCGGCCAGCTCGGCCGCCTGATGGAAGAGATCAACCGGGCGTTGAAGGGCATGGGCTTCACCGGCTCGGCCGGGCAGCAGCTCGTCTTCACCGGCGGCGGGGCGGAGCTGGCGGGCCTTGCGGACTTCGCCCAGGCGGCGCTCGGCCGGCCGGTGCGGATCGGCAAGCCCTTGGCGCTGCGCGGCCTGGCGGAGGCGCACGCGACGCCGGGCTTCTCGACGCTGGCCGGCCTGGTGCTCTACGCCACGGCAGATCCGGTGGACATCCGTTCGGTCGCTCCAATCGGCCAGACGGTCAATCGGATGAGCTCGATGGGGCAGATCAAGCGGCTATGGCATGCCCTGAGGACCAACTTCTAATATGATGGAACTACGTATTCGGCTGTGGACAAGGGTTAACGACGCTTTGCGTCGGCAAGTCGAAACGTGCAAAATTCAGGCAAATTGGCGGCATGGGGCGTGTCTGCCAGACAGGAGACCACAATGAGCATCAATATCGGCCCGCCGGCAGTCGAAGAGCTCCGTCCCCGTATCACCGTCATCGGGGTCGGTGGCGCGGGTGGGAACGCCATCGCCAACATGATCAACGCTGAGATCGAAGGGGTCGATTTCATCGTTGCCAATACGGACGCGCAGGCGCTCAACAACTCGATCGCGGAACATCGCATCCAGCTTGGACCGGAGATCACCCAGGGCCTCGGCGCGGGCTCGCGGCCCGAGGTCGGCCGCGCGGCGGCGGAAGAGACCGCGGCGGAGATCGAGCGCGC
>CAZFPW010000047.1:0-13783 GCA_964520765.1 uncultured Novosphingobium sp. | reverse complement strand
CCCCAACAATCGAACCAATCCACCAGGCGTTTAGAACTTTCTCAAAAACAGCGCGCCATCCGTCCAAGATCACCGCTAAGGATGACCTGCCTACTGGACGACAATCTCCGCATGCAGCGCGCCCGCCGACTTGAGCGCCTGGAGGATGCTGATGATCCGCCGGGTGTCGACGTGGAGCGAGGCCAGCCCCTGCACGAGGTCGCCGATCGTGGTTGAGCCGAAGCGCACCGCCGTATCGTTGCGGCCTTCCTCGACATCGAGCTTCGTGTTGGAGATCACCAGGCTGCCGACATCCCCCGCCAGGCCCGAGAAGAACATGGGCTGGGAGCCTTCGTTGCGGGTCGCGACCGTTACCCTGAGGTCCCCCTGTGAGATGACGACGGGAGAGATCGTCACGTCCCCGCCCGCGACCACGGTTCCGGTGCGTTCGTTGACGACCACGCGATAGTGGCGTCCCGGCTCGACCGTCAGGCCCTGCACGGCCGAGATGAACTCGGCGAAGGCATGCGGCTCGGGCGGGGCCGCGATTCGGACGCGGTCGGCGTTCTCGACGGTCGCGGTGCCCGGCCCGAAGCGCTGATTGACCACCGCGGCGATATTGCGCGCCGTGCCGAAATCCGGCTCGGCCAGGAGGAAGGAAATCTCCCCCCGGGCGTTGACCAGCCGGGCATCGACGGGGCGCTCCACCGAGGCGCCCAAGACGATCCGGCCGGTGGTGGGATGGTTGCGCTGGGCCAGGTTGAGCTGGGCGTCGAACTGATAGCCGCCGACGACCAGCGGGCCTTGGGCGAGGGCGTAGATCTGCTGATCCGGTCCCGCCAGGGCAGTCATCAGCAAGGTTCCCCCGGCAATGCTGCGGGCATCGCCCACGGAGGAGACCGTGACGTCGATCCGGTCGCCGACATTGGCGGACGCCGGCAACATGGCGGTGACAACCACGACGGCGACGTTGCGGCTGCTGATATCCGCATCCGATACGGTCGTGCCGAGCCGGGACAGGACGTTGCGCAACGCCTGGCGGGTCACCGCGCTGCTGCGGGAGTCGCCCGATCCCGACAGGCCCGTCACCAGGCCGTAGCCGACCAGCGCGTTCTCGCGCCAGCCGTCGAAGCGGCCGAGCGCGCGGACGGGAACGTCGCCGGCCTGGGCCGGGGCGGGGAGCACGGCCAGGACGGCCAGGAAGACAGCGAGCAGGCGGATCATCAGCTCAGCCCCAGGAAACTGAAAATGCGATGGACGATGCCCGGCTTGGCGCTGCGCGAGACGAAGCCCTTGCCGTTGTAGCGGATCTGGGCGTCGGCGATGCGGTTGGACGGCACGCGGTTGTCCGCGTCGATGTCGCTGGCACGGACCCGCCCGCGAACCTCGACCACCGTGGTCTCGCCGTTGATGAACAGCGTCTGGTTTCCGCCGATGGCCAGATCGCCGTTGGGAAAGCGTTCCGTGACGCTGGCCGACATCTGGGTGACGAACCGTTCCGAACGGCGCACTTCGCCCCGTCCGTCGAAGGCGCTGCCGATCGAGATGTTGCCGCCTTCGTCGATGGAGCCCGCGCCGAGGCGGCCGCTGAGCGAGGTGGCGCGGCGGGTTCCGTTTTGCATGACCGAGCTGGATTCGGCGGCCTGCACGACCACGATGGTCAGGATGTCGCCCGTCTGGGAGGCCCGGCGGTCGCTGGCGAGGGACTGCGTGTGGGCCGTGTAGAGATCGTCCGCGCGAGCGGAGGCGGTTTGAAACGCCAGTATCCCGGCCGCGGCCAGTGCGCAGCCATGCAGTGTTCGCCTTGGCACGTTTCCCCCAAAAGTCAGCTCGTCGATGAGGGCTGATTGTAAGCAGGTGTCGGCGGGGCGGTAGTTGTCAACTGTGTCCAGATTGGATGGAAGGTTCGCGTTTCACGGTAATATCGATGAGTTCATTGGAGGCGCGGGACAATATCCGGCTGATATTTGGAAAAATCGGGACGAGTTTGGTCTGTTCCGAATATCCGTAATGGATACAGCTTGGATTGCGCGTCGGAACGTCTTCCTCTGTTAATCAAGGGAGTGGGGAAGTCTTCCGGGGGAAGAATGGCGGGAATCACAGATATCGCGGCGAGTATGCTGACCTCTGCCCAGAGGCGGCTCGATGTTACCGCGGTCAATGTCAGCAATGTCGGTACGCCGGGCTTTCGCGCTCGCAGGGCATTCCAGCAGGTCGTCGATGCGCGGCAGGCCTTGCCTGTCACGCTGACCATGCCGGGGCCGGCGCCGGCGAGCACGGCCTTGAAGGCGACCGGCAATCCCCTGGATATCGCGATAACGGGCGGCGGCACGCTGCTCCTGCGCAGCGGCGACCGGCTGATGCCCGCCGTTTCGGCCCAGTTGCGGCGGGATGGCGAAGGGCACCTCGTCGATGGCGCGGGGCGGGTGCTCCAGGCGGCCGGCGGCGGCGATGTCGTGGTGAGCGGCGATGCGCCGGCCCTGCTCAAGGACGGCACGATCCTCATCGACGGGCAGGCCGAGGCGAAGGTCGGCGCGTTCGTTTCGAACCAGCTCGATTGGGAAGGGGCCGGCGATACGGTCCGAATGGGCGATCTGCCCGACGAGGCCGTGGACGCGGTGATCCATCAGGGCATGGTTGTGCCTTCCAACGTCGATCCGGGCGCGGAGATGGTCGAGATCACGCGGGCCGCCAGGATGGCGGAAACGGGCGCGCGGATTTTCCAGGTCTATGACGATCTGCTGGGGCGGGTCGCCTCGAAGCTCGGGGAGGTCGGGCGATGAGCGGCGCGCTTGAGGTGGCCGCGGTCGGCATGCAGGCGCAGCAGCGCGCGCTGGATACGATCGCCAATAATATCTCGAACGTGAACACGCCCACGTTCAAGCGGTCCGAACTCCGCTTTGCCGAACTGGTCGGCAATGGGGCGGGGCAGGCGGCCGGCGCTGCAGCGCAGGATGCGATCGCGGGCGTCGGATGGCAGGTGCGGCCCTTGGTGGATCGGCAGGGCCAGGTCGAGCCTACCGGCAACGCCCGCGACCTTGCCATCGACGGCTTGGGCTTCATCGAGCTGCTGGGGCCGGGCGGCCGCAGCCTGCTGTGGCGGGGCGGGGCCGTGAAGGTTCTGGAGGACGGCACCTTGGCTTCGGCATCGGGCTATGTCCTGAAGGCCGGGATCAACGTGCCGGCCGATGCGACGGAAATGCGCATCGATCGCACGGGCAAGGTCTTCGCGGTCCTGCCCGACCCGCAGGGTGAGACGGAGATCGGCCAGATCAACCTCGTCAGGACGAATGACCTGGCGGAGCTGTCCCGGCTGGACGGCGGGCTCTATGCGATGGGCGACGATACCGCGCTGACCGAGGCCGCGCCGGGCGAGGAAGGCCTGGGGGCGCTGGTCCAGGCTTCGCTCGAACGATCGAACGTCGATCTCAATGTCGAGATGGTCGGCCTGCTCATCTCGCAGCGGGCCTATGCGGCGAACGCGCAGGTCCTGCGCGCGGCGGACGAATTGTACGCCATTGCCAACGGCCTGCGGCGGTGATGGCGATGGTGATCCTGGCAGCGGCGCTTGCGAGCCCGCCGGCATCCGTTTCCACCTGCCGCGCCATGGCGGTGGCGGCCGGCGCGGGCGATGTGGTCGGCCCCGAGGATACGGTGGCCGCGCCGTGCCCAAGCAGCGCTTCCATGCGCAAGCTGCGCTATGACCGCCGGGCCAAGGCCGCCCGCGCCCTGGTCGATCTGGTGCCGGGCGACGATCTCGGGCGGGTGTACCTGCCCACGCCTCCGCGGGTCGCGCCGGGCGACCGCATCGGAATCGCCGCGTGGATCGGCCGGGTCGTCGTCGCCCGCGAAGTCACCGCCATGCAGGCGGAGGGATCGGGCAATCTGCTCTTCGTCCGCGATGACGCCGGCAAGGTGTTCAGGGCGTCCTTGCATGATGAGGGGGAGGACGCGCAGTGACGGCGCAACCGATAGCCATGGTGGTCGCCGCCAAGGCGCTTGACGGTCTGACCCTGCGCATGGCCGCCATCGCCGACAATCTGGCGAACGTGAACTCGCCCGATTTCCGCTCGGTGAAGGTCGACTTCGAAACGGCGCTGCGAACCGCCGCACAACGCGGCCCCGACGCGGTGCGGGAGCTGCGGTTCGCCTTCCAGCCGGGCGCGGCCTATGGCCCCGGCGACGAGCGGCGCGTCGACCTGATGCTGGCGGACGCCGCGCAGACCGCCAACCGCTACGCCGCCGTGGTCGACATGCTCGGCCGGCGCTTCGCGATCCACCAGGCGGCCGTGGGAGGCCGGGGATGAGCGGCACCCCAGGGGTGGACCCGGTCGCGATCAGCCGTTCGGCGCTGGATGTCGAATGGCAGCGCATGCAGATCATCGCCCAGAACCTGGCCAACGAGAACACCTCGCGGGTGGCGGGCGGCGGACCCTATCGCCCGCTCCGGCTGGTATCGGCGCCGCAACGCAGCTTCGCCGCGCTGGTCGGGAATAGCGGCCCTGCGCCCGAACCTTCCGGGGTCAGGGTCGCGGGCGTCGAAGCCCTGGCCAATCCGGCGCGCCGGGTCCTCGATCCCGGCAATCCCCATGCCGATGCCGGCGGCTACGTCGACTATCCGGGCGTCGACCACACCGCCGAAATGGCGCTGCTGGCCAAGACCGCCCGCGTCTACGAGAGCAACCTGACCGCTCTCTCCCTCGCCCAGCAGATGAACATGCGGGCCCTAGAGATCGGAAAGCGTTGATGACCGGCATCCTTCCCATCGGCCAGATCGAAGGCCTGGTTTCCAACGTCCTGACCGGTGCGCGCGGCGTCGCTGCCTCCAGCGCCTCCTTTACCGACCTGCTGACCTCGGGCCTGCGCCAGGTCGATGCCAAGGTGGTGCAGGCCGATGCGCTGGTCCAGGCCTTCGCCGAAGGGCAGGCCATCCCGGTCCACCAGGTCACCCTGGCGTTGGAGCAGGCCCGCCTTTCGGTCGAGCTGGCGATGCAGATCCGCACCCGGTTGATCGAGGTCTACCGCGAATTCATGACCATGCAGGTCTGAGATGGCGGCCCCGGATTCCGATAGCGGCGGCCGCGCGCCCGCCGGGCCTTTGACGCCGCTGCGCATCGGGCTGATCGGCCTTGCCGTGCTGGCGGTCGCCTTCGCGGCGTACTGGTTCCTGGTGCGCACGACCTATGCGCCCGTGCTGCAATCGCTGGCGCCCGAAGACGCCGCCGACGTCGTCAAGATCCTGGACGAGAAGAAGATCGCCTATCGGCTGGCCGACGGCGGCACGGCGATCCAGGTGCCGAGCGACCTCGCCGACAAGGCGCGGATCGAACTGGTCGCGTCGGAGCTGCCGATGCGCGGGCAGGTGGGGTTCGAGCTGTTCAACCAGTCCGACATGGGACTGACCGAATTCGCGCAGAAGATCAATTATCAGCGCGCCCTGCAGGGCGAGCTGGCGCGGACCATCCTGATGCTGGACGGCATCCATTCCGTCCGCGTGCACCTGGGCCTGGCCGAGCGCAGCCTGTTCCGGGACGAGACCAACCGGCCGAAGGCGTCGATCACCCTGGTCCTGAAGCCCGGCACGGTCTTCACGGAAAAGCGGGTCGACGGAATCCAGCGCCTCGCGGCCGGCGCCGTGCCCGATCTCGCGGCCGAGGACGTCGCCGTGCTCGACGAAACCGGCAAGATCATCAGCCGTCCGGACGAGGTGCCGACCACGCCGATGACGGCGAGCGAGGCCAGGATGCAGCTCCATCGCGCCAATATCTTCACGGCGCTGCGCCGGATCGATCCCGATCTGCGGGTCGGCGTCACCGTCAGCCCGCAGCTTGCCGCCGCGTCGCCGCCCGTCGCGCGCGACAGCGCGGAGGAAGGCCCGGCGGACGATGCGCGGAAAGCGCCCGCGGGCGAGGCCATCAGGGTGACCATCGCCACCGCGAGCCCGCTCGACGAGGCGAAGCAGCAGGATTTCACCCGGGCGATCAGGAATGGCGTCGCGCTCGATCCGGCGCGGGTCGCGGTCAACTTCGTGGTCAGCGATCCGGGACTGCTATCGCCCATGACGATGCCGTCGGCGGCGGCTCCATCCGCGGACCCGGTGGTCGCCAAGAGCACGCGGGGATCGCATGCGGCCGTTCCCGCCTCGGGCCTCTCGTGGTGGTGGCTGCTGCTTCCGCTCGGCATCCTTGCCATCGCGGGGGCAATCTGGAGCGACAGGGTCCGGCGGCAGCGCCATCGCGAGCAGCTCGTCTCCTTCACCCGGCAATTGCGCGAGGGCCTGGCCGTATCGCCGGAGGTCGCAGCGTGAGCGAGCCGGCGTCCCCCCTGGCGAGCCTTGCCGAGCAGCTTGCCGGCATGTCTCAGCCCGATCGCGAATTCGTGCTGGCCAGCCTTTCCGAAGCGGAATGCCTGCAAGTCCTGCCATTGCTCGCGTCCGCGCGCGGCAGCCGGTTTTCCCCGGCGCTCGCCAAGCTGATCGGGGCCTGCGAAGCCGGATTGCCGAACGGCCTGACCGAGCGCGCGGCACGGGCGCTGCTGGCCGCGGCCCGGCAGGGCGAGCCCGTGGCCGAACTGCCGCCGCGCGATTCCGCCGCGGTTCCGGCGTCCCTGTGGGATCGCATCAAGCGGTCCGGCCTTGGCGCGCGGCGGGCGGCGTGATGGCCGCCGCCCTCTACAAGCGCACCAGCGGGATCGCGCGGGACGCGCGCTTTGCGCCGGTCGTCCCTCCAGCCCCCGTGGCGAAGCCGGAGCCGGACCCGCGCGATCTTGAGATCGCGCGTCTCCAGGCGGAGTGCGACGCCTTGCAGCAGAAGCTGGCGGCGGCCGAGCAGCGCTGGACGAAGGAGCTGGAAAGCCTGCGGGCCGCCGCGAAGAAGGAGGCCGCCGATCAATTCGAGCGGGACGATGCGGCCAGGGTGCGCGCCCTTGAGGCCGCGCTGGAAGCCGGCGCGGCAGCGTTCCGGTCGCTGCTGATCGAGGGCGCGCGCCAACTGGCCCCGCGTCTGGCGCAGCATGCGCTGGGGCGGCTGGTCGAGGTGCGCAAGGCGGACGCCGATTGGCTGCTGCGGGCGATCGAGCGCCGGCTCGATGGGCTCGCCTCGCGAACCGTCACGGGCCTGCATGTCGCGGCGGGCGACCTGTCCGAACCGATCCTGGCCGCCCTTGCCGAGCGCTGCGGTTCGGGCGTGGCGATCCAGGCCGACCCGTCGCTGAAGGCAGGAACGGCCCGGCTGGTTCTGCGCCTGGGGGAGGTCGTGGTCGACCCCGCCGCCGGGGCGGAGCGATTGCTGGCCGCCCTGGCCGAAGGCCTCGACGATGACTGAGGCGGGCTGGCTCTCCCGGCTCGAGGAGATCGAGCTGTTCCCCGCGTCCGGCCGGGTGCTGCGCGTGGGGTCGGGCGAGGTCGAGGCGACCGGGCCGGATTGCGTCATCGGCGCGCATTGCGAGATCGTGCCCCAAGGCGCGGAGCAGGCCCTGCGGGCGCAGGTCGTGGCCGTGTCGGAAACCCGGCTACGGCTGGTGCCGTTCGGCAAGGTCGAAGGCGTCCGCATCGGGGACGCGGTGCGGGGCATCCACGGCAAGGCGGCGGTCCCGGTGGGCGGGGCGCTGGCCGGCCGGGCCGTCGATGCCCTGGGCGGTCCCCTCGATGGTGGATCGCCGCCCAAGTCGCCGCCCTTCCGCGCCCGGATGCCCGAAATCCTGGACCGGGTGTCGCCGGCGAGCGCGCTCGTCACCGGCATCCGCGCGATCGACGGACTGGTGACGCTGGGCAAGGGGCAGCGGGTCGGCATCTTCGCCGCGAGCGGCGTCGGCAAGACGCGGCTCATCGAGCAGATCGTCCGCCAGGTAAGCTGCGAGCGGCTGGTGATCTGCCAGGTGGGGGAGCGGGGGCGCGAGGTCGAGGCCCTGTGGCGTGATCTTGCGGCGACGGATCGGCTGGGCCGGACCACGCTCGTCGCCGCGACCTCGGACGAGAGCGCGCCGATGCGGGTGCAGGCGGTCGAGACCGCGCTGTCCCAGGCCGAATACTGGCGCGATGCCGGGGAAGACGTGCTGCTGGTCGTGGATTCGATCACGCGGCTCGCCATGGCCCTGCGCGAGATCGGCCTGGCCGCGGGCGAGCCGCCGACGGTGCGCGCCTATACGCCGAACGTGCTGCGCGAGCTGCCCAGCGTGGTCGAGCGGTGCGGCGCCAAGCGCGGCGGGGGTTCGATCACCGCCGTGTTCACGGTGCTGAGCGAGAACGATGAGGTCGACGATCCCATCGTCGAGATCATGAAGAGCCTGCTCGACGGGCATATCGTGCTGTCGCGGCGCCTGGCCCAGGCCGGGCATTTCCCCGCCATCGACATCGGCAGGAGCATCAGCCGCCTGTTCGATTCCCTGGTCGGCGGCGAGCAGGCCGCCGCGGCGCGCGTCGTCCGGGCGCATCTGGCGCGCTATGACGAGGCGCGCATCCTGATCGAGAGCGGCATGTACAAGAGCGGGGGCGATCCGCAGCTCGATGCCGCCGTCAGCGCCCGTGGCGCGATCGACGAGTTCCTCCGCCAATCGTCGGAAACGCGCGAGGATATGGCGGCGACGGCGCGGGCCCTCGCGCGCCTTGCCGGGCGGGGGGGCTGACATGGCGGCGGCTCGCACCCTTGCCGATGCTCGCACGGTCGGCCAGCTGCGCGCGGCCTTGCGCGATGCCGCGCGGCTGGAGCTGGCGGCCTCGCGGGCGACCGCCGAACGGGCGGAACAGGCTGTCGAGACGGGGGCTGAGCAACTCGCCGGCGCCATGGCGGATTGGGGGGAGGCGCTTGGCCGGACCAGGCCCGACCCCTTCATCGTGAGGCTCGCCGGCGCGCAGGTCGTGCGGGCCGAGGTCCGGCATAAAGCTGCGCTCCTCGACCAGAAGATCGCGCGCAATGCCTGTGATGACGCTGCCCTGGGCCTGGCCGGGGCCGAGGCGCGGCTGGAAGGCGCGCGGATGATCGCCCGCACCGCCAGCCGCGCGCACGACCGGGACCGCGAGGAGCGGGCGGCGCGGGAAACCGAAGACACGTTCATCTGGAGGGCCGGGGCATGAGCGTCGCAGGCGTTGCGGCCGGTAATCCGCTGCTTCCGCCGGGGCAAAGGCGAGCGCCTGCGCAGGCGGAGCCGGCCTCGACGGGGTTCGGCCGGATGCTTGGCGAAAGAAGCGCCCTGACGAGCCCGACCGGAGATGCCGCGGCGAGACATTCCCGCTCGGCCCCCCTCGCGGTGGCGTTCGATCGCGGCGAGCTGTTCGGGCGATCGACCGCTTTCCAGCCCTATGCGCAAGACTTGCCATCCGAGGGGGGCGGTGGGCGGCCCGGCGACCGTGATGCCGTTGTCCCGAACGACGGTTCCGTCAGTCTCGAAACCGCCCGTCTGGAGTTGGACATGCCGGCATCCGCAGCGGTTCGGCCAGAGCGGGATGCCGCGCCTGATGCTCGGGTGGACCATCGCCCGGCTCCGCTGTCCCTTGCCGTGGCGAGGCCCGAAACGGGCAGGTCGGAATCGAGGATGCCGGCAAGCGCTCCGCCGGCGCAGGCTCCGTCGTTCGCGCCGCAGCAAGCGAAGCCGCAGGCCGGTGGAGATGTCGCGGCCCTTGCGCGCCTCGATGGACGCCATCCTGGTGCGAAGTTGCGCCAACTGGCCCTCTCGAACCTGGGACCGGTGAATGTGGTCGTCAGGGCGGCGCAGGGCGGGGTGCAGGTCACCACGCGGATCGGAAGCCTGCGCCTCGATGAGGCGCCCGGGCTGCACGAAGCCGTCGAAACCGCGCTCCACGAGGGAGGCGCGCGGCTCACCGAGCTGCGCTTCAACGGCCGGACGATTTCCAGGAGGGACCAATGCCAGTGATGGGAATAGCCGCCGCGGAGGCGGTGACCGGGATCGGGGCGCCGTCGAACGCATCGACCGCGCAAACCGCCAACAGCGCCTTCGGCCTGGGGTTCGAATCCCTGCTCAAGATCGTCCTGACGCAGCTGACCTATCAGGACCCATTGAAACCGATGGATAATTTCGAGTTCGTCTCGCAGCTCGCGCAGTTCTCCCAGATTCAGCAGGGCCAGACGATCGGTGATCGGCTGGAGCAGCTCGTGGCCGCCCAGGCGACTTCGCAGGCCACCTCTTTGCTGGGCCGCCAGGTCGACATCGCCTCCGGCGGCGCGCCCCTCACGGGCACGGTGAAGGCGATCTCGCTGCAGGACGGCGACGTGAAGCTGACGGTCGAAACCGCGCAGGGCCAGACGATCAGCGGCTTGTCGCTCACTCTGGTCAGCCAGGTAAGGGAGGGGAACTGACATGTTCGGAGCGATCTACGTGGGCCTGACCGGGCTGCAGGCCTATTCGGAAGGGTTGCAGAAGGTCAGCAACAACGTCTCGAACCTGAACTCGGTGGGCTTCAAAAGCTCGTCGGTATCCTTTTCCAACCTGCAATCGACGCGCGATTCCGGGGGGATCAGCCTGTATGACGGTGCCAGCGGGTCCGGCGGCGGGGTCAGCCTGAACGACACCGCGCTCAACATGAGCGCCGGCGAGCTGCGCCAGACCGATCGCGACCTGGACCTGGCGATCGACGGGACCGGCCTGCTGGTCCTGCTGAAGGGCGACGAAGTCCGCTATACCCGCACCGGCAGCTTCGACCTCGACAAGGACGGCTACGTCACCCTGAGCGGCACCGAATGGCGGCTGGGCGTGCTCGATGCCTCCGGGCGGGCGGCGCCGATCTCGGTCGATCCCTCGCGGACCAACCCGCCGAGCAAGACGACGAAGGTGGCCTTTGCCGACAACCTGTCGTCGACGGCGGACACCTACGCCATCAACGATGTCGCGGTCTATGACGCCGGCGGGGAGAAGCACGTCTGGCAATTGGCCTTTTCGCGGACGGAGAACACCAGCGACTGGCTGATCAAGGTCACCGACGACAAGGGCAAGGCGGTCAGCGAGCAGACGCTGATCTTCGCCAATGGCGATCCCACCGCCGAGACCGCCAAGCTGACCTTCGAGGATGCGGACTACGGCCTGTCGGTGGAGTTCGACTTCTCCACCAACGTCAAGTCGTTCTCCTCCGGCTCGGTTTCCACCCTGCGGGCCGCGTCGGTCGACGGCCACGCGGTCGGCGCGATCACGACGCTTGGCGTCAATGCCGCGGGCGAGCTGGAGATCGGCTATTCGAACGAGCAGAAGCAGCAGCTCGGCGCCGTGGCCCTGGCGGCCTTCCGCGACAACCAGGCCTTGACCCAGGAAAGCAGCGGCCTGTTCGCTGCTGACCGCCTGGCCCAGGTCGAGCTGCTGGCCAGTTCCGACCCCCGCGTCGGCCTGGTCAAGTCGCGCCGGCTCGAAGCCTCCAACGTCGATCTGTCGAAGGAGTTCGGTGACCTGATCCTGATCCAGCGCGGCTATCAGGCGAGTTCGCAGATCATCAGCGTCTCCAACGACATGATCCAGCAGCTCTTCGGGATTCGCGGGCAGGGATGACCGGCACGGCGCTCCCTTGGCTCCCGCCGCCGCAGGACGGCGACGTCGAGCGCGCCGTGGCGGCCTTTCTCGGGCAATGGGCCGAGGCATGGTTCGTGTCGGCCGGCGAGGTGCGGATCAAGCCCCATCCGGGCCGCGGCGGCCGCGATCTGCGTTGGGCGGGCGCGGCAGGTGCGGCTGCGGGCATACCGCAAACGGCCTTTGCGAAATTGGGCCTCGCCCTGGCCGGCGGTGGTGCGGAGGTCGACAATCCGGCGGACCAGGCGGTGCTTGAGCGGCTTGGAGGTGAAGCACTGGCTGACCTCGGCACGCGTTTGGCGGGCATGGCCGGCGAGGCGCCGCTGGCCGCCCAGGATGAGCCTGCATTCGCGAACAAGGTGCTGCACGCCGCGTTCGGCAACGAATCCTGGGGCCTGCATGTCGCGCTCGGCGCGCCCGCCCAGTTGGCCTTGCGCAAGATAGCGGCAGGCCAGGGTCCACGGCCGGTCCTGGCGAAGCTGGCCGACGCGCTTGCCCCCGAGCCGGTGCGGATCGGCTGTTATCTCGGCAGTGCGACGATCTCCGCCAACGACCTCGCCGGGCTGGGTGTGGGCGATCTCATCGCCTTTGACCGCCGATTGACGGACGAGCTGCCGCTGACGGTCGCGGACCGGATCGCCGGCCAGGGCAGCGCCAAGGTGGCCCGCGACGGCGGCGATCTCGTCGTGAAGATCGAGCGCGGCCCCGAATTCAAACCCTTTCAATAAGCATCGGGAAACCATGACAAAATCAGCCGATGGCGTGAGCCGCAGCATCATCGATAATCTTCCGGTTACCATCGAGGCCATCCTCGGTGCCGCCGAAGTGCGCGTGGGGGAGCTTGGCCGCCTCGCGTCGGGCGACACCTTCAAGCTGGACGCCTCGCTTGGCGACATGATCGCCTTGCGGCTCAACGGCGCGGTCATCGCCTATGGCGAGCTGGTATCGGTCGATGACAACTTCGCCGTGCGCATCCAGTCCATAGCGCAAGCCTGATGCGGTTGCGCCGCCACGCCTCTATCGCCGTGTTGCCTCTGCTGGCGCCCATGCCGGCGCTTGCGCAGCAGCTTGGCGGCGGCGCGGGGCCGGACGTTTCGGCCATTCGCATCGTTGCGGCCTTGGTCGTGTGCGTGGCGGCCGCCCTTGCCCTGGCGCTGTTCATCTCCCGACGAGGCCGGCCGAGCAAGATCAGCGCCGATTGGTTGACGGCGAAGCTGCACCGCGGGCGGATCGCCGTCCTCGAAACCCGCCGGGTTTCCGCGCATGCCGACATCTGCCTGGTTCATTGCGACGGCAAGGAATACCTGTTGGCCTGCGGCTCCGGCGACATTCGCGTGCTGTCCGAGATCGACGCGGCAGCGCCGCCGCCTGCGGGAGGCGTCTGATGCGCAAGCTGCGCTGTCTTTCGGGCCTCGCGACCTGGGCCCTATCGGCGCTGGCGCCGATCTCCGCCCATGCTGCGGCCACCCCGGTTTCCACCGACGTCACGCGCACGGCGATGATCCTCGTCGCGCTGGCGTTCCTGCCCACGCTGATCATCGCCATGACCAGCTTCACGCGGATCGTCATCGTCCTGTCGATGGTCCGCCATGCCTTCGGCATGCCCGAGACGCCGCCGAACTCGGTGCTGGTGAGCCTGGCCCTGTTCCTCACGATATTCAGCATGGGATCGACCGCGACGGAGCTTCATCGCGATGCTCTGAAGCCGTACTTCGGCGGCGAGATCTCGCTCGATGTCGCCATGGAGCGCGGCGCCACGCCCTTGCGGCGCTTCATGCTGGCCCAGACGCGCGACCGGGATATCGAGACGATCTATCGCATCTCCCGAACGCCGCTCCCCGCCCGGCCCGAGCAGGTCGAGCTGATGAAGCTGGTTCCGGCCTTCATCATCAACGAGCTGCGCATTTCCTTCACGATCGGCTTCGTCATCCTGCTGCCGTTCCTGCTGATCGACCTGGTGGTCTCGGCGATCCTTCTCGCGCTCGGCATGATGATGGTGCCGCCCACGACGATTTCGTTGCCGATCAAGCTGTTGCTGTTCGTCCAGATCGACGGCTGGTCGCTGGTCATCGGCGGCGTCATGGGCAGTTTCAGGTAGCGCCATGGCTCCGCATGTCGCCGGGCTGGAATTGCTCGTCCAACCGGAGCGGTTCGAAGCCTCCTTGTGGCGGAGGTTCGAGGCGACCCGGCAGGGCAAGCTGCGCGAGAGCCTGTTCGAGCGTTATCAGCGCTTCGCCCGGTCGCTGGCCCGCCGTCATGCCCGGCGGTTCAACCTCTCCCTCGATATGCGCGACGATCT
>CAZFPW010000046.1:0-13839 GCA_964520765.1 uncultured Novosphingobium sp. | reverse complement strand
TGATGCGCGAGATGATGCGCGAGACCGCCCGCTGGCCGCTGCACGGGCCGGAAACCCCCGTGCGCAGCGCGTTCTATGCGGCATTGGCCGAGCTTTGCGGGGAATGGATCGACCGCCAGGAGACCGGCCTGTTCCTGCCCGCCTGCGACGATCCGCGGCTCAAGCGCGCGCTCGACTACACGGCGCGGCATGTCGAGGCGAAGCTGGTGGACGTCTGCGCCGCGGCGGGCATGTCCGAACGCTCGCTGCGCCGGCACTTGCGCGCCGAGACGGGGCTGACCTGGGAAGCCTATCGCCAGCGCAGCCGGCTGCTCCAGGCGATCGCGCTGCTGGGCGAAACCGATGACCCGATCATCGAGATCGCCGCGCGGTGCGGGTTCGAGAGCCCTTCTGCCTTTGCCAAGGCCTTCCGCGCGGCAACCGGCGAATCCCCGAGCGACTTCCGGCGCCGGACCTCCGGCGCTTAGGCAAAGGCCTCGAGCGCCTGATGGCGGACGCCCGAAGAAACTGCTACCTGCGCTCGCCCTTCAGTTCAGGAATTCGAGAAATGCCGGCGACCATTCAACCAAGCGCGACGTTCAAGGACAATCTGCGGCAATTGCCGCCCGTCGATGCCGTTGAGCGCATCGACCTTGTCGATGGCGAGGGCGCCGTGGTCGCCAGCATCGAAAACCAGCCGGGCAAGCAAGGCTCGCTGGCCGTCTATCAATATCTCCACCAGCTCTTCGGCAAGCTGGACGCGAAAGCGGCGGAACACGGCCTGGCCCTGTTCGCGGAACATACGGCGGATGCGCGCAACCGCCCCGGCGCCCATCCGAACGTCGACCGCTTGCTTGAAATCGCCGCCGGCGGTTCTCCGCTCGGCATTGAAGTCGTTGCGGCCGGCCGCTGATCTTCCAACCTCATCCCGCTTCGTTCAGGCTTCCAAACGTCAGATGCGCCAACAGGCCGCGTCCGGTTCGGCCTGTCGTCAGTTCGATGGATGCCCCAATCGTCTCGCAGAGCGAGCCAACGATCGGCAGCCCAAGCCCACTGCCATTCGCATTCTGATGCCGTCTCAGGCGATAGAAGCGATTAAACACCGCGCTGCGTTCTTCCGGCGGGATTCCGGGGCCGTCATCCTCTATTTCCACGGTCGGAACACCATCGGGACAATGGACCTTCACCCAGACGGTGCCGCCCCGATCGGTGTACCGCACCGCATTGTCGATGAGGTTGGTCAGGATTTCGGAAACGATGATTTCCTCGGCAAGGGCCATGACCTCGTCGTTGCACTCGAACACGATCTCCCTGCCGGCCTCGACCGCCGTTCGTGCCAGATCGCGTGCGACATTGGCCGCGATCGCCGTGAGATCGACCGCGCTCAGAGCTTCGCCGCTGGCCGACCGGTTTTCGGCACGGGCCAGGCGCAGGAGCTGGGACAGCAGATGCTCGAGCCTGTCGCAGGCCTCCTCGATGTCTTTGAGCGACGCCTCCTGCTCGGCGGAATGCACGTCGCTCCGCTTGAGGATCGTCAGGTGCGTGCGCAGGACCGCCAGCGGCGTGCGCATCTGGTGCGATGCGTCGGCGGTGAACCGGCGCAGGCCACCCACTGCGCCTTCCAGACGCCCCAGCAATCCGTTGAAGCCATCGACTAGCGCCCGCAGTTCGGCGGGAACCTGCGTTGAGGCCAGCGGCGCGAAATCGACCGGCTCGGCTGGCCGCTCGGCCAGTTCCCGCTGCAGGCTCGTGACGGGACGCAGGCCCCATCGCACGGCGGGCCACACCAGCATCGCGGCCACGATGACGAGAAGGATTTCGAGAGCGACGAGACCGAGCAGCATGCGCAAGGACAGGGCCCATCGTTCATCGAGCGTTTCGGCAACCTGGATGACGACGGGTTCCGCCACGCCGGGAAGACGCCGCACCTGCAGGCCGACCCGCACAGCCTGCCCCCGGCACGTATCGTAGCGGAACGCGGTCTCGTTGGCGGAAAAGGAGCGTGCATCCGGAACATGCAGTTCCGGGTATCCCGTCACCAGCCGCCCGCCGGTCGTGACGTTGTAGTAGATGTTGTCGCGCCGGCTGTTCTCCAGCGCGCTCAGGGAGGCGGGTGGTACTTCCACGCTGATCGCATCGCGTTCCAGGGAAACCGTTTCCGCGATCGCGCTGACCGAGGCCATGAGAACCCGGTCCGAGGTGCGCTCGGCGAAATCGCGAATGAACCAGGCGCCGCCCAGCCCGAGGATAGCGGCGACCACGCCCAGCGCTATGAGCATCACGACAGTCTGCCTGCGGGCCAGCGATGGCCCGTAGGCCGGGGCCATTCAATCGCGCTCCATCATGTAGCCCAGCCCGCGCAAGGTCCGGATCGCCGGGCCGTCCGGCGCGAGCTTCTTGCGCAGCCGCGTCACATAGACTTCCACCGCGTTGGTGCCGACCGGCTCGTCATATCCGAAGACTTCCGAGACGAGCCGCTCCTTCGGCACCACGTTGCCGGCGCGCTGGGCCAGGGTGTGCAGCACCGCCCATTCGCGGCGGCGCAGGTCGAGCAGGCGTGGGCCGACGCTGGCGGTATGGGCCGAGGTGTTGCAGACGAGATTGCCGATGGTGATCAGCGGGGAGGGTTCGCCGCCGCTGCCCCGGCGTAGCTGGGCGCGAACTCGGGCCAGCAGCTCTGGCGGATCGAACGGCTTCAGGATGTAGTCGTCGGCACCCAGATCGAGTCCCTGGACCTTGTCCTCCATCGCATCGCGCGCGGTCAGCAGCATCACCGGCGTGCGGCAGCCTCGCTGGCGAAGAATCCTGAGCGCTTCGAAACCCGACAGGCCCGGCAATCCGACGTCGAGAACGATAACGGAATAGGGCTCGTCGCCAATGATCTCCAGCGCGCCTTCGGCATCTTCGGCATGATCCACGGCATAGCCTTCGCTGCGCAGCAGGGAGGTTACGCCCCGCGCCAGTGCGGAATCGTCCTCGACGAACAGTACCCTTGCCATCCACCCTATCCCAACCAGTCCTTGCTGGATAAACCCTCATGGGCAAAAAAGAGGGGCGAAGGAAGAGCGGTGAGGATCCTGCGCGAACAATGGCGATGGGTGGCCGCCGTGCTGGTGGTGGCCGCGGCCCTTGCGGTTGCGCTTGTGGTTTCGCTCGATTCCCGGCGGGCGGGGCTTGCGCGCGCGGCGTCGGGCGAAGGGCGGCTGACGATCTACAGCGCAACCGATGAGCCCGAGTTCCGCCAGTTGCTGCAGTCTTTTCGCGCGGCCTATCCGGGCATCGCGGTGGACTATCGCTCGATGACCGCGAATGACGTCTATCAGCGGTTCCGATCGGAAGCGGACGCTGGAGTGGCGCGGGCCGACCTGCTGATCAATTCCGCGATGGACCTGCAGGTCAAGCTGGTGAACGACGGCTATGCCCAGTCCTACGCCTCGCCGGAAGCGTCGCACCTGCCGGCCTGGGCGGTGTGGAAGGAGCAGGCCTATGCGGTGACGGCGGAACCGATCGTCATCGCCTACAACACCCGGCATCTTGACGCCGCGCTGGTTCCCAGAACGCATGACGATCTGGCGCGCATTCTCCATGATCATCCGGCCAAGCTGCGCGGCCGGGTCGGCCTCTACGATCCGGAGGTGAGCCCGGTGGGGCTGCTCTACATCAACCAGGACCTTCAGGTGGACCGCGACGCGTGGGATCTGATCGCGGCTCTGGGACGCCTCGATCCCCGCCTGTTCCGCTCCAGTCGGGAAATGATTGATGCGGTCGCCGCGGGCGAGCTGCTGCTCGCCTATAACGTCATCGGGCCATATGCCTTCGAACGGGCGGCGCGCGATCCGGCTTTGGGCGTAGTGATGCCGCAGGACTACACTCTGGTCATGTCGCGCGTCGCGCTGATCCCCAAGGGCGCGCCGCATCCCGCCGGCGCCAAGCTGTTCCTGAACTTCATGCTGTCGCGCCAGGGCCAGCTCCTGCTGGCCCGGCATCACATGATCCCGCTGCGCAGCGAGATCGCCGACAAGGGGATAGTCGCGCCGACCAATGCCCGCGCGGTGAGGGTCGGTCCTGCGCTTCTTGCCAACCTCGATGCGATGAACCGTCGTCGCTTCCTGGAAAAGTGGACCGCGCTGATCCGGCCCGATGAGACGGCTCAACTTCCCGCCATGAACCTGCCGAAGTCACGAAAGGTTGGTGAAAGCCACGAAGACTAAGAGCAGCCGTCGAAACGATTGCAAGGGAGGATGGCCGACTCGCTGCTCGATGCAGCGGGCCAGCGTGGAGAGGACGCGAGAGTTCCGGTCGTCATGTCGGCGACTGGACCTGCTGCGGTCGCTCCGGCGCCGGGACAGGCCGATGGTTCCGAATGGCATCTCATAATCTATCGAACACGCATGAGGGGACCGCGGGCGAACCGCTGGTGGGCCGTCGCGCGGTCCTGGCCGGCGGATTGGCGATGGCGGTTGCCGGCAGCAGCGAGTTGGCCTGGGCCGCGCCCGAGTTCCCGGCGCGGCCTCTATCGATCCTGGTGCCGGCCAATCCCGGTGGGGGCTGGGACCAGATCGCTCGGCTGATGCAGCATGTCGTGAGCGAGCGTAACCTTTGCCCCAAGCCGGTCGAGGTGATCAACCGGGGCGGAGCGGGCGGGGCGATCGGCCTGGCCGAGCTGGTGTCCCGCCGGCATGGCGATCCTTATACGATCATGTCGGCTGGCGCCGTGATGCTGGGCTCGACGATCGCGCAGAACAGCCCCTTTCGCGCCAGCGATACCGAACCCCTGGCACGACTCATCATCGAGCATCTGGTGATCGCCGTCCCAACCGAGTCGCCGTTCCACAAATTGGAGGATTTCCTCCAGGCCTTCCGACGTGATCCAGCGGCGATTAGCTGGTGCGGGGGGTCGGCGGGCGGTGTCGACCACATGTTGGTCGGCCTGATCTCCGAGGCGGCCGGCGTGCCAACCTCACGCACGCGATACATCGCCTATTCGGGCGGGGGCGAGGCTTCCGCGGCGATCATGGGCAATCAGGTCGATGCCGCGGTTGCGGGCTATGGCGAATGGAAGTCGCTGGCCGACGCGGGGCGGATTCGGGTGCTCGGCAGCGCCTCGCCGGAGCGCTTCGGAGACGGCACGATACCCACGCTCAAGGAAGCGGGCCTCGACGTCGTCTTGCAGAATTGGCGCGGTATCTTTGCGCCGCCGGGGCTCGAGGCCCGGCATCTCGATTGGTGGCGCGCCTTGCTGGACCGGATGCGGCGAAGCGAAGTGTGGTGCGAGCATTTGCGCGCCAATTCCTGGGATGACGGCTTTCTCGAAGGCGAGCCCTATCGAGAGTTCATCCGCGCCGAAGAGGAGCGCACGGCCCGCACGCTGAAGCGCCTGGGAATCGGGGGCACCGACGGCGGTTATTCGCCTGTTGGCCCCTGGGCGTTCCCAGCGGCGATCGGGATCGCCGGCGTGGCGGCCGTCGGCGCGGTGGTCCGCGAGCAGATCAGGCTGCCGGCCGGCGCAACGATCATGCCCGCAGGCGTCGAGGAGGATGACGAAGGCGATGGCGCGCTGCCCGACTGGCGCCGTTTTGCAGCCGGGGCAGCCCTCGTGCTCGCCTATATCCTGGTCCTGCCGTTCGCCGGCTTCCTGATCGCGACACCCGTCATGGTGATGGCGATCTGCCTGCTGATGCGCTCGGGCACGCTGCGCTGGGATGCGGTCGCCGCGATCGGTCTGACCGTAGGCGTCTGGGTGCTCTTCAGTCGCTTCCTGTTCGTCTACCTGCCTTGAGGAGTCTGCCGTGATCGGAAATCTGGCGGCTGACCTGCAGGCCGGTTTCGGGGTCGCCCTGAGCCCCACCAACCTGATGTTCGGCCTGACCGGCGTCATCATCGGCACGGCCGTGGGAGTGCTGCCCGGCCTCGGCCCGTCGGTAGCCATCGCGATCCTCCTGCCGCTGACCTTCGGGCTCGATCCGACCGCGGCCTTCATCCTGTTCGGCGGCATCTACTACGGGACGATGTATGGCGGCTCGACCACCTCGATCCTGATCAACACGCCTGGCGACGCGGCGGCGTCGGTCTCGACCTTCGAGGGCTATCCCATGGCCAAGAAGGGGCAGGCGGGCGTGGCGCTGGCCTGCGCCGCGATCGGTTCGTTCATCGGCGGGACTTTTGCCACCTTCATGCTGATGCTCGTCGCCACGAGCCTCGCCGCGATCAGCCTGCTGTTCGGACCGCCCGAATATTTCGCGCTGATGCTGCTGGCGCTTACCATGGTCACGGCCATGGCGGGCAAGTCGCCGCCGCGCGCGGCTGCTGCATTGTGCCTTGGCCTTGGACTGTCGATGATCGGGATCGATCTGCAGACCGGCGTGGCGCGCTTCACTTTCGGCGTGCCGGAGCTTTACGGCGGCATCGATGTCGCGCTGGGCGCGGTGGGGCTGTTCGCCGTGGGCGAGGCGCTGTGGCTCATCGCCCAGCCGCCCTCGGGGCCAAGCCGGCAGTTGCCGACCAACCGCCTCTGGCTGACGCTCGACGAGTGGCGTCGCTGTTTCATCCCGTGGCTTCGCGGAACGGTCGTCGGCTTCTGTTCGGGCGTGCTGCCCGGCACCGGCGCAACGCTTGCGACTTTCCTGTCCTATGGCGTCGAAAAGCGCTTCGCGCGGAATCCCGAACGCTTCGGGAAGGGCGCGATCGAAGGGCTCGCCGGGCCGGAAGCCGCAAACAACGCCGCTGCCGGGGCCAGCATGGTGCCGTTGCTCGCCCTCGGGATTCCGGGGTCCGCGACGACCGCGATCATGCTCGTCGCCTTCCAGCTCTATGGGTTGCAGCCAGGGCCTTCGCTTCTCGAGAACAACAAGGAACTGGTCTGGGGCCTTATTGCCAGCCTCTATGTGGCCAACGTCCTGCTGGTGATCCTCAACCTGCCCCTGGTCGGCTTGTGGGTGCAGCTCCTGAGAGTTCCCAAGGGCCTGTTGACCGCCATGATCCTGATCTTCTCGACGGTAGGCGCCTACAGCGTCCAGGGCAGCATCGGCGACGTGTTCATCGTCTGGCTGCTGGGTGTCGCCGCCTTCTTCTTGCGTCGCTTCGGCTTTCCGATCGCTCCGGTGTTGCTGGGCCTGGTGCTGGGGCCGCTGATCGAGCAGGAGATGCGGCGCTCACTGGCGATGTCTTCGGGCGATTTCAGTATCTTCTTCACTCGTCCTATCGCGCTGGGGGTCATCCTGGTCGCCGCGGGATCGGTGCTCACGCTCGCCGTCTCGCGCTTCCGGGCCGCTTCGATGTCCGCAATCGTGAAACCGTCCGCGTGAAAGGCTGGTGAAAGCAACTGCCGTTAGGCCGCAAGCGTCAAATGGCGGCCTTCGGCCCCGCACTCGGGAATCGACAACGCTATCAACAAGAATGGCGTCAAGCGCCAAAGGGGAGGATTTATGAAGCGCCGTGCTCCGCTGTATCTCACTGCATCGCTGATCGCATGCGCCGTGCCGCTGCAAGCTCTGGCCCAGGCGGAGGACTCGGCTGTCGGGTCGTCCGGGGCGGCCGAGTCCGCCGGTGACGACATCATCGTCACCGGCAGCCGAATCCGCGGTGTCGCGCCGGTCGGCTCGGCGACGATCTCCGTGGGGCAGGAAGAGCTTGCGCAGACGACGGCGGCCAACGTCGCCGACATGCTCAAGGAAGTGCCGCAGATCATCGGCAACGGCATCACCGATACCAGCTATGCCACCAGCACGGGCGCGGGCAGCTCCAACCTGAGCCGCGGCACCGGCGTTAACCTGCGAGGTCTCGGGCCGGCGGCGACGCTCGTACTGTTCGACGGCCAGCGGGTGACCGGAAGCGGTGTCGCGGCGACCTTTGTCGATCCTTCGGTCATCCCGACGATCGCGGTGCAGCGCATCGAGATCGTGCCGGACGGTTCCTCGGCGCTTTATGGTTCGGATGCGGTTTCCGGTGTGGTCAACGTCATCACCCGGAAGTCGGTCACGGGTGTCGAGGCCAGCGCGCGCTTCATCGGGGCGCGGGGCTATCAGCGCGGCCAGGTCAGCGTGATCGGCGGGCATGACTGGGGCACGGGACGGGCCGTGGTCGCCTATGAGTTCAACAAGAACGGCTCGCTCAACAGCACCGAGCGCAGCGCCTTCTACCGCCAGGACCAGCGCGATCGCGGTGGCCGGGACTATCGTGTGTCGACCTGCAACCCGGGCAACGTGGTGCTGGGAGGCGTATCCTATGCCCTGCCGGGCACCAGTGCGCCCACGGGCGCCGACCTGGTCGCAAATACCCGCAACCTTTGCGACAATGGCGACTTCGACATCATTCCCGCGCAGACGCGCCACAACGTGTTCGCCTACCTCGAACAGGAAATCGGCGACAGGCTCAAGGTCTCGGTCCAGGGCTTCTATTCGAACCGCGAATTCTTCGCGGATTACCGCACCCAGGGCAGCAACCTTGCCAACGAGGTGACGCTGACCGTTCCCAGCACCAACGCGTTCTTCATCAGCCCGACCGGCACTTTTCCGGCCTCCGAGACGGTCGAGTTTTCCTATTACCCCATGCGCGGCCCGATCGTCGCCCATGGCAAGGCGGAGACCTGGGGCGTCTTCGGCAATGTTACGCTCGAACTCCCGATCGAGCGGTGGCAGGCCGGCGTTTCGGTAGGCCACACCCGCAACTCGGAAACGGTCGCGAGCCGCAATATCGACACCGCGGCCCAAGCGGCGGCGCTCGCCAGCAGCGATCCGAACAAGGCGCTCGACGTCTTCGGCAACCGGACCAATCCGGCGGTCATCGATGCGATCTTCTCCGGCCAGTTCGTGCCCTATGGGATCAACGAGCTGACCTCGGTCAACCTTCGCTTCGACGGTCCGCTGTTCAGTTTGCCCGCTGGCGAGGTGAAGCTCGCCATCGGCGGCGAATATCAGGCCGGCTCCGCCGTGCGCGGCACCGGCCGTGGCACGATCACCGCGCCGACCATCAACCGCCTTCCTGCCGAGCGAAACGTGAAGTCGGCCTTTGCCGAACTGTTCGTGCCCGTCACCTCGACGCTCGATGTCTCGGCGGCGGTCCGCTACGATCACTACAGCGACTTCGGCTCGACCACGAACCCCAAGTTCGGGGTAACCTGGCGGCCGATGGATGAGCTGCGGCTGCGCGCCAGCTATGGCACGTCGTTCCGTGCCCCCGCCCTGAGCGAACTGATCCTGACCACGGTGGGCCTGCAAGTCACCAACGCGGTCGATCCGCTATCCCCGACCGGGCGCAGCAACGGCATTTCGATCCGTGCGGTCAATCCTGACCTCGGGCCCGAGACGGCCAAGACCTGGTCGATCGGCGCCGATCTCAAGCTCGAGCGGCTCACCCTCAGCCTCAACTACTTCAACATCGAGTACAACGGCCTGATCTTTGCGGTGGAAGGGCGCGATGCGCTGGTCAATGCCGCCATCTACGGCGATCTCATCACGCGCAATCCGACCGCGGCCCAACTCGCGGCGCTCTACGCCACAGGCCTGCCGGTGATCGGAACATTGCCGCCGGTGATCGACTTCATCGTCGATAGCCGTCCGCTCAACCGAGGCAGCACCAAGACGGCCGGGTTCGATTTCGTGCTGAACTACGTCGCCGTCGACAGCGATTTCGGCAAGCTCTCGCTCGGCGCGAACGGCAACTTCTTCACGAAATACCAGTTCCAGGTGACGCCGCTGGCCCCGTCGGTCGATCGGCTGAGCTCGATCAACTATCCGGTCAAGTTCCGCGCCCGGTTCGGCGTCGATTTCCAGCGCGACGGCTTCAACGCCAATGTCTGGCTCAATCACCTGTCAGCTTACAGCAATACGCAGGTGACGCCGGTTCAGCGCGTTGATGCCTACGACACGGTCGATCTCCACATCGGCTATGACTTTGGCAAGGGCGGCGTGCTGAACGATGCGTCGATCGCGCTGGACATCACCAATCTGTTCGACCGCGATCCGCCCTTCGTCGACAGCCAGTTCGGCTACGATCCCCAGCAGGCCAATGCGCTGGGCCGCACCTTCGCGGTGACGCTGACGAAGAAGTTCTAAAAGAGGCGTAGGCCATGCAAGGCCAGTTCGGGAGATTCGTATGCTGAAATCGCGACTGGCCTTGCTCGGCGCCGGAATCGTCGCGCTGGGAACCGTCACGGCCTCGATCGCCGAAACCGGCGATGGCGCGCGGTGGTGGGCGCCCGGCACGGGGCGGACGATGGACCAGCACGTTTCCTATCCGAACGAGTTCGGCAGGGTGGGCCTGTTCAACGCCGCCGGCCCGGTTCAGACCAAGGGGCATCCGTTCTTCGAGCCCTTCGGCGAGAGCGGCCGGGCCTGCGTCACCTGCCATCAGCCCCAGGACGGCATGGGGCTGTCGCTCACGACCATCCGGACGCAATGGGAGCGCAGCGGCGGCCGCGACCCGCTGTTCGCCGCCTTTGACGGCTCGAACTGCCCATCGCTGCCCCAGGGTGAGCGCGCCTCGCATTCGCTGCTGCTCGATCATGGCCTGATCCGCATGACGTTGCCCTGGCCGCCCAAGGACGCCAGCGGCAAGCCGATCGACCCGGAGTTCTCGATCGAGGTGGTTCGCGACCCGTCGACCTGCAATCTCGACCCGCAGTATGGCCTCGCATCCGCGACCCCGACCATTTCGGTATTCCGCCGGCCGCGCGCCGTTGCCAACATGCGCTTCATTTCGGCCTCCTATGCGCTGCGCGGGGCGAGGGGACGCCGGTTCAACAACAAGACGGGCCTGCCGCTCGCGATCAATCCCGATACCGGCCAGCGCGTCGGCCTACCCATTATGTCCGATGGCCGCTCGGCCACGCTGCGGGGACAGGCGGGCGAGGCGGCCTTCAACCACTTTCAATACACCCAGGGCTTCACCAAGCTTGAGCTTGAGCAGATCGAAACCTTCGAGAACCAACTCCTCGTCGCCCAGACCTGGTCGAACGTGATCGGCCGGCTGGGCGGGCCGGGTGAGCCGCCGGCCTTGGGGCCTGAACCCCTGGCCACGGCGCGGCCCCATGTCAGCGGCAACAACTGGAACACGCCGGTCTTCGGAACCTTCGATGCCTGGGTCAAGCCGCGCAAGGGCGAAACCCGCGCCCAGCGCGCCTTCAAGGATTCGGTGATCCGCGGCTATGAGATATTCACCGAGCGTCCCTTGTGGATTCGCGACGTTGCCCATTTCAACACGATCGGCATGGGCAACCCGTACAAGCGCAACTGCACGATCTGCCATTCGCTCCACATGGTCGGCACCGATACGACGCCGGGGGTGATGGACATCGGGCTCAGCAACAAGCCGTGGTCGCCCGATCAGCCGCACCTGCCGGTGTTCAAGATCACCTGCCGCAAGGATGTCGATCCGCACCCCTATCTCGGCAGGGTGTTCTTTACCCACGATCCGGGACGCGCGCTGATCACGGGCAAGTGCATGGACGTCGGCTCGCTGGTCATGCAGCCATTGCGCGGCGTGGCGGCCCGGGCGCCCTATTTCGCCAATGGATCGGCCAAGGACCTGCCGGAGGTGGTCGATTTCTATGACCGGCGCTTCGACATGCGGCTCTCGCCGCAGGACAAGCAGGATCTCGTCAACCTGTTGACGGTGTTGTGAGGATGGCAATGTGTAATCGAACCAAGCTCCGCCTGCTTGCCGCGCCCGCCGCCATGCTTGCGACCGCCGCGGCGGCGGCCGTGCCCGCAACCGAGCGCAACTTCGTCGCCTGCCCCATCATCCTCGACACCCTGGACGTACCATGCTGGGTCGCGGATTATGACGGGGAGCGCTATTTCCTGGCGGTCCAATCCGGGCGCGGGGCGGGCGGGACGGTGCTGCCGCCGCAACTCCGCCACCGGGCGCTCATCCAGGGGACGATGACGGATGAGCCGCGCGTTTGCGGCGGGATCGTGCTCAAGCCGATCATGATTTCGCCGATCATGGACGAGCTGGACGAGAGCTGTAACCAGTTGCTTCCCGGTGGCGGCTACCGCGCCACCGGTCCGCGCGTGATCGGCCTCGACGGCGATCCGCCGGCACCGCGCAAGACAACGGCCTTCGAGCCCGCCTTCGGCCAGCGCCGGGGCCTTGACGAGCGGCGCGCGCTCTATGCCGCGAACGCCGCGGCCCGCCAGCGCATGGACTTCGACATCTCGTTCTTCTTCAACTCGGACTACATCGTCTATCCGATCGAGCAGGAGGACGTGGAGGATGCCGTCGATTATGCGAAGCAGATGGATGCATCGCGGATCGAGATCGTTGCCTATCGCGAGGCCGCTCAGCTTTCGGACGGCAGCGAGCTGGTCGAAAAGCCGCAGCTTGCTCGCCAGCGTGCCGAGAAGCTTGAGCTTATCCTCAAGGACTTCGGCTGGCCGGCCGACAAGCTGGCGGTCAAGTGGCAGGACCAGCCGGTCCATCAGAACGGCGTTCTGGACTACCAGGCGCGCCGCGCCCTCATCTCGGTGCTGCCGTGAAGGCGGGTGGGTCATGCCTGGCCGGGCTGCTGTGCCTGTCCGCGCCGGCCATCGCGCAACAGGCGGATCGGCCCGCGATCGACACGCGCGATACCCAGGAAGGGCGCACGATCCTGGCCTTGGTCGAGGCGCTCAAGGCGAAAGACCTGGCCGCTGCGCAGAAGCTGCTCGCGGCGAAGTTCGTCATGCCGCGCCGCTGGAAGAACTGCTTCTCCTATGAGGACGACCGGACGTGCTTCGACCGGATGCTGCGGGATACCCTGATCACGCTTGACGGCCGGATCGAACTGCAGAAGCTTCGTGTGGAACGCAATATCGTGCGGATCAACGTGGCCTTGTCGAACCAGTCGACGATTGAGGAAGGCGCGCAGCGCGTGTTGCTGACCGACGAGTTCGTGGTCGAGGACGGCCGGATTCAGTCCTTCATCCGCACCCCTCGCACCGAGGACCCCCAGACCCGTGCCTATTTCCGGAACCGCCATAGTGAGCGATAGCGGCGGCGTCCGCCTGACCCGCCGCCGCGCGATCCTGACGGCCGCGGCGGGAGCGGTCTCGTTCGTCCTCGGCGGCTGCGCGACCGTGCCGCCGGAGCGCGCGAACGCGGCCCCGCTCATCGTGCTGAGTTCCGGCGGCTTCAAGGCGGCCGTTGACGAACTCGGTCCGCGTTACGAGGCAACGACCAGGGGGACCGTGCGTATCGAAGGCGGCCCGTCGATGGGCAAGACGCCGCAGGCGATTCCTGCCCGCCTGGCTCGCGGCGATGTCGTCGATGTCGTCATCATGGTGCGGGAGGCGTTGGACGAACTGGTTGACGCCGGCCAGGTGCGTCGTGACAGCGTGGTCGACCTGGCCACCTCGCGCATCGCCATGGTGGTCAGGAAGGGCGCTCCGCATCCGGACATTTCCACGCTTGAGGCGTTCCGGCACACGCTCCTGTCGGCCCGCTCGATCGCCTATTCCGACAGCGCGAGCGGGGTGCATCTTTCGGGCAAGGTCTTCCCGGCGCTCGGGCTGGCGGATCAAATCGCCGCCAAGGCCCGCATGATCCCCGCGACGCCGGTTGGCCGGATCGTGGCAAGCGGCGAGGCCGAGATTGGCTTCCAGCAACTCAGCGAACTCAAGGCGATCGACGGCGTCGACATCGTTGGCCTGATTCCCGAAGAGGCGCAGAAGACCACGACCTTTTCCGCGGGCATCGTGTCCTACTCGCCGCGGCCGGAAGAAGGCCGTCGGTTGATTGCTTTTCTGGCCTCGCCGGAGGCCATGCGGACTGTGACCGAGAGCGGGATGGTGGCACTTACTCGTTAGGCGAGGCCCGATCGTCGCCCCGCGCTCAAGTCACGACGACCCGCACCCTGGCGAGGTTGGGAATTCTCGCATGTTT
>CAZFPW010000045.1:2579-13907 GCA_964520765.1 uncultured Novosphingobium sp. | reverse complement strand
TGAGTATACGTCAAAAGCGTATCGAGGGTTCGAATCCCTCCCGCTCCGCCACACACCCTTATCTAACTGATATTTCTAGATAAATTCTCATTTCTCAGTGTAATTCCGCGCGGGTTTTCGCGCTGTCCGCCATTTCGGCGAAGGCCTATTCGGTGTTCGCAAGTGGAATTACATCCTGAATTTTCTACACCGGCAAAGGGCGATGAATATATCCAGGGCCAATACCAAATCGTCTCGATCGTGATGAAGTCACTGCAAAAGTTCGCGTCGGTCCACGCCAGCAACTGAAGCGCCATCTCGCGTTCAAGATGATTGAAGGCACTGGGGCATTGAAAGTGATCACGCAACGGTCGCGTTCAAATCCTTCCTAGGCGAAGGTATTTTCCAGCACCGGAACTGGCACCACCCCTCCACGTTGGACGACTGCGCCCACAGTTTGAAAAAACGCAGCGAGGAGGTAGGCATGTCCGCCCAGCAGGAAGTGGAGGCCGCTCGCCACGGCATTTTCGGCAAATATGCCTATGCCTGGCTGACCTTGGGCTTCTTCGTGGTGTCGTTCATCCTGCATTGGTTCTTCGGTTGGCGGTCCTTCGTCGCCGAAGCGCAGGAGCATCATCAGATACCGGAGCTTGCCGATTACTTGAACCAGATGTTGCGCGACACGTTCGAGAATTGGCAGTCGGAGTTTCTGCAACTGCTCTGGCAAGTCGCCGGATTGGCCTACTTCCTCTACGTCGGATCGCCTAGCTCGAAGGAGAACGACGACCGGATGGAGGCCAAGATCGACGCCCTCATTCGTCTTCAGGGGGGCGAGCGCGGCGATGAGCTTCTGAGCGAGATCGACGCGCGCTTCCTGCGCACCGGCGGCCATGCCCGTCCTCATGGCCACTCCCCCGAGGCCTAGGCAGTGGAGCGACTGAGCCTGGAAGCCATCGAAGCGCGCGAAGCCCTGGCGCGCGGCCGGAAACTGGTCACCGGCAAACGGCACGGCGGCTTCGACATCGACCTGCTATATCACAAATCGGACGCCTGGCTGGTCTTTCGCCGAGACCGCAGCGGCGGGATCGCATTGCGCACCTCCTTGCTGGCCGATTCCGCGAGCTTCGAAGTGCGGGAACGCGACGGCTGCCTGATCGCGTGGGAAGCCCGAAATGCGCTGGGTGTCTTCACCGCCACACTGGAAGGGGAGCCGACCGGGCTTGAGCAATTCACCTACAAGGTGATCTTCACCCCCGCCATCGCCATCCATCTTCCCTACCTCCCCCGCGATCTCATCCCCTTCGGGCCGGGCGGTGATCCGCTTGCAAGCGAAGGCTCGATCGAGGCCAAGCAGCGCAAGCTCAATACCGGGCTGTGCTATCTGGAGATCGCCAAGCCCAGGATCGGCAAGCTGCTCTACGTTCAGAACTTCACCGCGCTGAATCCCTACTACCTCGCCACCGGCACGACACCGGAAAGCGCGGTCGGCGGAGAATGGCCGATCCTTGGCTATCTTGTCCCCACCCAGCCTGCCGACCCTTCGAAGGTTCTGCCCGCCGGGCGGAAGACTGTGCTCTACGACACCCGCCTCGTCTTCCGGCATAAGCCCGAGGAGGAAGAGGCGGAGAGCGCCTGGCAGTTCCTCGACATGCTCGGCGCGATCTATCGCAGCCTGGAAAAGCCCAAGACCGTGCGCCGCGATTGGGTCGCCCGGTCGCGCAAGACCCTGCGCGATCTGGCAGGATCGGCAAAGCTGCGCGAAAGGCATTACGGCGAGGTCTATTTCCACCCTTATACCGGCGCCGAATACCCGGACTCCATGGTCCAACTCGCGCTGCTCACGGCGATCCATGACTGGGGCCGGTGGGACGGAACCCGGCATCCGCTCGCCAATCAGATTCGGCGCGGGCTGCGCAAGTTCTACGACCCTCGGCTGAAGACCCTGCGCCGCTATCTGCCCGATGTCGGCGAGGACAAGAACCCGGACGCTGTCGATAGCTGGTATCTCTACCACCCGCTGCTCAACCTCTCGAACCTGGCGCTGGCCGGGGACGAGGAGGCACGGGACCTGTTCCTGAACTCGATCGACTACGCGATCCGCGCCGCGCAGCATTTCGATTACAAGTGGCCGATCGAATACGATGTCACCGATTTCTCGGTAATCATGCCGGTCGCGCCGGCCGATGAACGCGGCCAGACCGATGTCGGCGGAATCTATGCCTGGGTCATGCTCCAGGCCTTCGAGCTGACCTTCGAGCCTCGCTTCCTCGATGAGGCGAGGAACGCGCTTGAGACGGCGCGCGGCATGCGCTTCGATCTCAACTATCAGGCCAACCTTACCGCCTGGGGGGCCGCGGCCTGCATCCGGCTGTGGCGGATCACCAATGAAAAGACCTACCTGGCCCTGAGCTACGTCTATCTCGCCAGCTTCTTTCACAACACGCAAATCTGGGAGAGCGAGATCGGTCACGCCCAGCACTACTCGAACTTCCTGGCCGTCACCTGCCTGCAGGACGCGCCGTATATGGCGCTTTACGAATGCTTCGACAGCTACGCCGCTTTCGAGCGCTTTCTCGACCTGGGCGGCCCCGACCTGATTCCTTCGGCCAAGATGCCGGTCAGTGAATATTGCCGCTATGCCCTGCATCGCGGCTGGTTCTACTATCCCGACGCCCTGCCCAAAGAGGCCCTCGCCACCGAGTTGCGCAACGGGGAGATCGACCGCAAGCTGTCCCTGCCGGTCGAAGACCTCTATCCCGATGGTCAACCGGCAGGCCAGGTCGGCCAGGAAGTCTACGGCAGCGGCGCGGCGATGATCTTCGCGACGCGGGCCTATCACCGCGTCCCCGGCGCCCCCTTCATGATCTTCTGCGACTATTTCCTGCGGGCGATCACCCGCATGGACGAGTGCACCCTAAGCCTGAAGATCGACGGCGAGGACAATCACGTCGCCAATTTCTCCCTGGTCCGCGCCGGTCGCAAGGCCTTGCCCGAATTCGTCGTGCGAAAGCTGTCGGGCGAGGTAATCGAGCCGGCGACCGCTAGCGAGAACGAGTTGTGCTATCAGGTGCCGCCCTATACCGGGCTCATCCTGTCCTGGCGTTAAGCTGATGACGCGTGAGGTTCCGCTCAAGACCTTCCGCACTTCCACCGGCTTTCTTTACACCTATATCATTGTAATCATTTGTAAATCATGCTGACAGGAGGAAGTACGAACGAACATTCGTTCGCTTCGGGCAACTTCTGGGAATGAATACCTCTATTCGCCGAAAGGGTAGGTCTCAGGCATGCCGCAGTGATGCTCAGGGCCAAGTGGAGTGACAGCGCGGGTTTCGTCGAACCAGACGAAGGCGTCGAACTGTTCAGGCAGCACGGCCTGGCTGTAGTGGCTCCACAGCTCGGTGTCCGGCCGGTAGATCACTCCTATGAAGCGTTCGAGCCTGGGTTCCATCAACCGACGACGCAGGGCTTCGTGGCGGCCGGGAGAAAGGTCGAGCAGGAAGCGGGCCTTGCCGCTATCGTGAAACTGGCGCTCGTAGGTGTCATGGCGTGAAGGGTTCACGCGCTTTACTTCCAGGTCTCCATCCCAATCCGTCGCTGCGGCGACCGTGCCGGTGTGAGTGCCAAAGCCGATCAGCGCCGCCTGCCGTCCGAAGCGCTGGCGGCAGAGCTGACCGATGTTGAACTCCCCGCGGCTCATCCCCATGTCGGTATGACGCGCATCGCCGATATGGCTGTTGTGCGCCCAGACGATCGCCTTGGCTTGCGGTCCCTTCGCCAACAGCAGGTGTTCGAGCGTCTCGAACATATGCGTATCGCGCAAGTTCCAGCTCTCCGCCCCGCCGTAATACATGATCCGGTAATACCGTTCGGCCGAAGCGATCAGCCGGGCGTTCTGCGCAGCGTCGAGGAAGGCGTCGCTGTCCTCCCGGGCATAGTCGAGTTCGCGGGCGAGCAGCGCCTGCACTGAGCGATGACCGCCTCTTCGCACTCTGCATAGCCACGCGAGATCGCCGCGCGGCCGTAGGTGGCCGGGTTGCTCTGCCAGGGCGTCAGGCAACCGTAGCGCTCGCGGGCGATCATGGCCGCCTCGGGATCGACCTCGTCGAGATATTCGAGCACGGCGCCGATCGAACCCGACATGTTGTAGATGTCCAGACCATAGAAGCCGGCGCGCTCGTGCATCTCGGGAACGCCGGAATTGTGGGCGTGCAGCCAGTCGATAAGCGCTTGGACGTCGGTGTTGCGCCACATCCAGGTCGGGAAGCGCCGAAACGGCGGCTCAGCGCGTTTGCGATGCGGGCGGCTGCGGACGTAGCGGTCGATGCTGGCGGCATCCGGCCAATCGGCCTCCACCGCGACGATGGTGAAGCCGTGGTTCGCGACGAGGTGGCGGGTGATCGCGGCGCGGGCCTGGTAGAATTCGCTGGTCCCGTGGCTCGCCTCGCCGAGCAGGACCACGCGGCGGTCCGCGAAACGATCGAACAGCTTGCCGAACGCGGGATCATCGAATGACGGAAGATCCTCGGCCGCGGCGGCGATCATCTCGGGCAGCGACTGTTGGTGCGAAGGCACGTGATTGCTGGCCGCACGGCGGCCGTCTTCCTGCCAGCCCTGCTCCCCGATCAACGGAACGAAGCGCACCGCCCCCAGGTTTTCCTCCTCGAAGCGGGTCTCGCTCAGCCGGGTCACCTTGCAGAGCTTCTGCTCGGCACTCTCGCCCACCGGGATGACGAGCCGGCCGCCGACCCGGAGTTGCTCCTTCAAAGCGCGGGGTACGTCTGGACCGCCGGCGGCGACCAGGATCGCATCGAACGGCGCTTCTTCGGGGACGCCGCGCGTGCCGTCTCCCAGGCGCACGTCGACATTGTCGTAGCCAAGCGACGTCATCCGCGCCGCCGCCAGCTTGGCCAGCGCCCCGTGCCGCTCGATCGCGATCACCTGGCGGGCAATCCGCCCGAGCACCGCCGCGGCATAGCCCGAACCTGCGCCGACCTCGAGGACGCGATCGCCCGGCTGGACCTCGGCCGCTTCGATCATGGCCGCGACGATATAGGGCTGCGAGATCGTCTGCTCGGCCTCGATCGGCAGGGCCGAATCCTCGTAGGCGAATTCCTCCAGCCCTTCGCGCACGAAGCGCTCACGCGGAACTTCCCGCATCGCGGCCAGCACCCGTTCATTGCGGATACCTCGACCGGCGAGGTGAACATCGACCATACGGTCGCGAAGTTCGGCAAGATCGACCATTGGCTCTCTCCGCGCCCTGCAAAGCTGGGGCTGGCTCCAGAACTAGCGGCCCGACCGCTCCGTTCCCCGCAAACGGCTGCGAGAGTGGGGAGGCCGAAACGGCCCGACCGCGCTCAAGCAGGTGCAAGAATGCGGCGGTAAAGCGCGAGATAGTCATCGGCCATCCGCTCCACCGAGAAACGACGAGCGATGGTTTCGGAAGTGATCCGCCGATCGATCGAGCCGACCCGGCCGACCGCAGCGATCGCCTCCTCGGTGTTGCCCACCAGGAAGCCCGTGCGACCGTGCTCGACGATCTCGGGCATCGAGCCGCGGTTTATGGCGATCACGGGGGTGCCGCAGGCCATCGCCTCGATTACCGAAAGGCCGAAGGGCTCGTCGAAATTGATCAGGTGAAGCAAGGCATGAGCATGCCCCAGGGCCTTCACCCGTGCCGCGCCGCCGACCGGGCCATGGTAGATCACGGCCTTGCCGTCGACATGGGGCAGGACTTCCCGCTCGTGATAGCGTTCGTCCTGGACCGGGCCGTAGATGTGCAGCCTGCGGCCCACGGCGCGCGCGACGTCGATCGCCTCGCGCGTGCCTTTGTCGGGATGGATGCGGCCGAAATAGAGCAAGTCCTCGCTGCCGGCGGGATCGAGGGGGAAATCGGCCGGGACGATGCCGTGGTGGATCGTGGCGGCGTATTTGAGGTCGGGGTGCCGGTCCGCCGCGCTGATCGCGACGTAGTGGATGCGGTCCTCGAACGGCTTGTACATCGGCAGGATGCGGTCCGAGGAGAAGCCGTGGATCGTGGTGACCATCGGCGTGTCGACCAGCCGCGCGAAGGCATGGGCGGGAAAATCGGCCTGGTTGTGGATCAGGTCGAACGCGTTCGCCCGCTCGAAGAGATGGGACAAGTGCCGGTATTCCCACACTTTTGCATCGATTTCCGGGTCCTCGTTGTAGGGCGCGGGCACCACTCCGGCGAGCGTGCCGGAGGTCACGCTGTCCAGCGTGGCGAACAGCGTCACCTCCACGCCGCGGGCGACGAGGGCTTCGGTCAGGAGGCTGGTGACCAGCTCCCACGGGCCATAATGCCGGGGCGGCGTGCGCCAGGCGATCGGAGCGAGCATGGCGATGCGCATCGGTTCAACGCGCCTCCAGGCGGAAGAGCGCCCCTTCGTGGGCAGCCAGTGAGCGACCGGATGGCAGCCTTCCGGCCGTCGACAGCAGCCAGTGCGCGACCATCCCGGCGGGCACGACGACCTGTCGCTGCCGCGCTCCGAAATTGAGCGCGATCAGCAGGCGTTCGTCCCCATCCCGCCGCTCGTACTGGAGCACCTCGTCTTCCGAAGGGAGCAGCGCGATCTCGCCAAGTGTGAGCGCGGGATGCTCGCGCCGGAGCTTGAGCAAGCCGCGATAGAGGCACAGCATCGAGCCCGGATCCGCATCCTGCGCCTCCACGTTGCGGGTCCGCCAGTCGTCGTTCAGCGGCAGCCAGGGCTCGCTCGTGCTGAACCCCGCGAAGGCCTCGGCGCCGCTCCACGGCATCGGGGTGCGCGCGCCGTCGCGGCCGAGGCCGAGGCCGGGCTGACGCAGGTCCTGGGGATCGCGGATACGATCGGGCGGGATCGTCACCTTGCCGATGCCCAGCTCGTCGCCCTGGTAGAGCGTCGGCGTGCCGCGCAAGGTCAGCAGCAGCATCGCCGCGACCCGCGCCTGGGCTTCCCCGACGCGCCCGGCCAGGCGCGGGGCGTCGTGGCTGCCAAGCACCCAGTTGGGCCAGCCGCCAGGCGGCAGGGCGTCCTCATACCTGGCGACGATCTCTCCGATCACGGCGGCGTCCCAGGGCGCTTCGAGCAGCTGAAAATTGAAGGGCAGGTGGACGCCGGGCGCCTCCGGCGTGCCGTAATAGGTCATCAGCTGGTCGAGCGGCAGGCAGATCTCGCCCACCAGAAGGCGCTCGCCGTAGCCGTCCGCGAGCAGGCGGAAGTCGTTGGCGATCCGGTGGATCTCGGGCTGGTGGGCGGAATGGTGCTGCAGCACCTTGAGCTTCTCGCCCATCTCCGGCGCGAAATCAGGGTTGAGCGGATTGTCGCGCAGGTCCTCGGCCTTGATGCAGTGCCACAGCACGTCGATGCGAAAGCCGTCGACGCCGCGGTCGAACCAGAAGCGCAGCACGTCGGTCATCGCCTGCCGCACCGCGGGATTGCGCCAGTTGAGGTCGGCCTGCTCCTTCAGGAAGGCGTGCAGATAGTATTGCCCGGTAAGGGAATCGAACTCCCAGGCCGAGCCGCCCATATCGCTGGTCCAGTTGTTCGGAGGCCCTCCGTTCGGCGCCGGGTCCCGCCAGAGATACCAGTCGCGCCGGGGATTGCCGCGCGACGAGCGGCTTTCGACGAACCAGGGATGCTCCGTGGAGGTGTGGTTGGGCACGAAATCCAGCAGCAGCTTCAATCCCCGCCGATGCACTTCGGCCAGTAGGGCATCGAATTCCGCCAGGGAGCCGAAGATCGGGGCAATCCCGCAATAATCCGCCACGTCGTAGCCGAAATCGGCCATCGGCGAGGGAAATATCGGAGAGAGCCAGATCGCGTCGACCCCCAGCCCGGCGACATGGTCAAGCCGCCGGCGAATTCCCTCCAGGTCCCCTATTCCGTCGCCGTTGCTGTCCTGGAACGAGCGCGGATAGATTTGATAGACCACCCCCGTTTCCCACCAGGGTCGCTTCGCGGACGGCGCTGAGGATTGATCGCCCATGACATGGGCAACGTGCCTGGCCGCGAAAGGTTCTGCCACCTCAGGCCCGGCCCGCGCCAGGCGTCTTCACGCCGCCGCCCCCACAGGCGCGCAAGGCCTGCGACGACAGCGCCTTGCAGCGGGGTCCGAGGGGAATCCTTCCAACTCGCGTGCCAGCCCGTCCGTCGCATCGGCTCGCCAGAAACGGTTCGCGAGGGAACAGCCCAACCGTCGAGCGATTGGTCGGGTATCATCCAGGAGCCACGGCATGAGCACTCACCCAGGCCAGCAGCAGCAATTCCAGTCCGCGACCGAGCATGACGACGCTCCGGTCACCGCCTCCAGGACCGCGAAGCCCGACCGCCAGCTCCTGGCGGAAGTCGCCACCATCGACCGGCCGGCGCAGGAGCTGTATGACTTCTGGCGCGATCCCGTGAACCTCGTCCGGGTGATGGACAATATCGAAGCGATCGAACGGATCGACGATATGCGTTCGCGCTGGACGGTGAAGGCCCCGGCGGACGGCACGGTGAGCTGGGAATCGGTGATCACCAAGGAGGTGCCGGGCCAGGAAATCTATTGGCAATCGGCCCCCGGCGCCGATGTCGCCAATTCCGGCCGGATCGAGTTCCGCGCGGCCGGCCGACGCGGCACGATCGTCCGGGCGACGATCGCCTACGACGCGCCGGGCGGCGTCATCGGCACGTTCATCGCCAAGCTCTTCCAGCGCGAGCCGCGCATCCAGGCGCGACGCGACCTGCGGCGCTTCAAGCAGCTGATGGAAACCGGCGAGATCGCCACCGGCGCGCGCAACCGGCGCATCCTGGCCGAGCGCAAGGGAGACGACGCATGAAGGCGATCACCTGGCACGGCAAGCACGACGTCCGCCACGAGACGGTCGACGACCCGGAAATCCTCAATCCGCGCGATGCGATCATCCGCGTCACCTCGACCGCGATCTGCGGCTCGGACCTCCATCTCTACGACGGTTTCATCCCGACGATGGAGAAAGGCGACATCCTGGGCCACGAGTTCATGGGCGAAGTCGTCGAGGTGGGCAGCGCCAGCACGCTGCGGCCCGGCCAGCGCGTGGTCGTGCCCTTCACGATCTCCTGCGGGGCCTGCTACCACTGCTCGAAGCACCAGTATTCGGCCTGCGAGAACAGCCTGCCCGCGGACAACCAGGACATCGCCCGCGAAGGCTATGGCTATCCGATGTCCGGTCTGTTCGGCTACAGCCACATGACCGGCGGCTATTCGGGCGGCCAGGCGGAATATGTCCGCGTGCCCTTCTCCGACGTCGGGCCGCTGGTCATCCCCGACGACAGCATCGACGACGACAAGGTCCTCTTCCTGACCGACATCCTGCCCACGGGATGGATGGCGGCCGAGAACGCCGAGATCGAGCCCGGCGATACCGTCGCCGTCTGGGGCTGCGGCCCGGTCGGGCTGTTCGCCGTCCAGTCGGCGTTCCTGATGGGCGCGGAGCGGGTCATCGCCATCGACCATTTCCCGCACCGGCTGGAGCTTGCCCGGCGGTTCGGCGCGGAGACGATCGATTTCGAGGAGAGCAAGGTTTACGAGGCGTTGTGGGACATGACCGGCGGTATCGGCCCCGACGCGGCGATCGACTGCGTCGGGCTGGAAGCCCACGGCGCCTTCGTCGACAACCTGATCGACCAGATCAAGGTCTCGACCTTCATGGGCACCGACCGCGCCCATGCGATCCGCCAGGTGATCCTGGCCACCCGCAAGGGCGGCCGGGTTTCGATGCCGGCGGTCTATGGCGGCTTCGTCGACAAGTTCCCGCTCGGCGCGCTCATGGAAAAAGGCCTGACGCTGAAGACCGGCCAGACCCACGTGCAGAAATACCTGCGCCCGCTCTATACCGCGATCGCGGAAGGCAAGATCGATTCCACCTTCCTGATCAGCCACCGCATGGCGCTGGCCGATGGACCGGCCGGCTACCGGAAGTTCCATGACGAGCAGAACACCTACACCAAGATCGTGCTGAAGCCCGATCTCGTTGCCGCGGCCTAGCCGGAAGCCGCGGACGATGCGGCGGAGAAAACGACCATGACCGATGCCATCGACAAGACGCCGCGCGGCCGCCGTCCGCTTCCCGAAAAGCTCGACGAGGATCTGGAACGGGAGCGCCTGGAGCCCGGCCTGAACACCACGGGCAAAGGCGATGCCGGGGCCGACCCGGCGCGGGCGCATGGCGACGGCAACAGCAACACCTGACCGCTGCGAGAAGGAGACGATCATGGACCGCGATCCCAGCGCGAACCGCCTGGACCCCGTCGAACGCGAGACGCCCTCGACGGGCGAGAACGACACCGGAGAGGTCGGTCACGAAGCGGCGCGGATCATGAGGGAACGGCGCGCGAAAGGCGCGGAGCCGCCTTCATCCCAGGACGACGCGCCCGATCGGTGAAGAAGATGAGCCTTCGACATCTGCGGGGATCGTGCCGACTTGCGGATTGAACCCATTATCCGCCGCCAGGCGGGCACCCATGGCCGCGTCGCGCATTCTTCCCTCGATGAGAACTTCCGATGCGAACGCCTGTCCCTACGGTGAAATCGACGCCGCGCTGATCGCGTTGCTCGAGCTGCTGAAGCGCCGCGATTACCGGTTCATCACCCCGACCCCGGCGACGCACGCCCGCGTCATCGCGCGGGAAGCCCAGCGAGAGGCGTCGGACTTGCGCGGCATTCTGGGGTGGAGCCTGCCCTTCGCGGCGGACGTCGTCGACCCCGAGGTCCTGCAACTCCTCCGCGCGGCGGACGGGCTGGAGCCTGTCGGCCCGGACCGCTGGAAGGCCCGCTACCGCGTCTCCAGCCTGGGACCGGACCTCATGGTCCATTCGGCCTATCCGACCGTGGCCCAGGATGCGGTCTTCTTCGGGCCCGACAGCTATCGCTTCGTCGACCTGGTGCGCCGTGAGCTTGGCGATCGCCCGCCATCGCCCGGCACCAGGCTGGTGGACCTGGGCGCCGGCGCCGGCGTCGGGGCGATCGCCGCCGCGAAGCTCTTTCCGCAGCTTCAGGTGACCATGACCGACATCAATCCCGAGGCCATACGCCTATCCCGGATCAACGCGCGCGCCGCCGGCGTGGAGGCCGATTTCGTCCAGAGCGCCAACCTTATGGGCGTCGAAGATCCCATCGACGTCGCGCTCGCCAATCCGCCCTATATCGTCGACGGCGACGGGCGTGATTATCGGGACGGCGGCGACATGCACGGCGGCCGGGTCGCCCTCGACATGAGCGAGGCCGTGCTCGACCGGCTGGCCCCTGGCGGACGCTTCATCCTCTATACCGGCAGCGCGATCGTCGCGGGGCGGGACGCCTTGCGCGAAAGGCTGGAAGCCCTCGCCG
>CAZFPW010000045.1:0-2479 GCA_964520765.1 uncultured Novosphingobium sp. | reverse complement strand
AGCGCGATCGTCGCGGGGCGGGACGCCTTGCGCGAAAGGCTGGAAGCCCTCGCCGCCCGGCGCGACTGCCGCCTGCGCTACCGCGAGATCGATCCGGACGTCTTCGGCGAAGAGCTGGAAAAGCCGGCCTATCGCGAGGTGGAGCGAATTGCCCTGGTCTCGGCGATCTTCCGGCGCGCCTGACTTGGCCATTCTCGTCTCGGCTCGCATCGGCTCTCTTCCCCTGCCGCGGCCGGGAACCATCGCCAGCGCCATGCGGTAAGGAAGCATGGAATTCCTTGCTCCCGACCTTCTCTGGTCGATCACCGGCGCGACGCTCGCGGGCACCGTGATCGGGGCCGAGCGCGAATATCGCGCGAGCCCCGCCGGTCTTCGCACCCATATCCTCGTCGCGCTGTCCTGCTGCCTGCTGATGCTTTCGGCCGTGCACCAGATGGCATGGCTCAACGATGCGCCGGTCGAGGTTATCCGCATAGATCCGGTTCGCATGGCGCACGGCGTCCTGACCGGCATCGGGTTCCTGTGCGGCGGCGTCATCTTTCGCGAGGGATTCAACGTGCGCGGCCTCACGACCGCGGCATCGCTGTGGATGACCGCGACGCTCGGCATGCTGTTCGGGATCGGCTTCTACGAGCTGGCGATCTTCGGCGCGGCCGCCACGCTCATCGTGCTCGCCGCGGTCTCCATCACCGAACGCTATGCCCCGCAGAGGCGCATCGCCCATGTCCGCGCGACCTATCGCCGCGGCGCGGCGATGTCGCTCGGCAGGTTCCAGGAGATGCTCAGAGCGAAAGGCCTGAAATTCATCACGATCGACCAGCAGCTCGACGGCAACACGCATAGCTTCAGCGCCGTCGTCGGCAACTATGACGAAATCCGCGCGGAGGAACTCGCCAGGACCTGGACCGACGATAGCGACGTCACCGGCTTCGAGATCAAACCCAAACAAGCGTAGCAAGAAACGGTCGCGACGAAGCGACCATGTTGCAGGATAAGATGTTGAGGGCCGTGCTGGGAACCGAAACAGTTCATCGGCTAGAAGGTTGTCTTGTCGGATTTGCTTTGGAAGCTGCTCATGCATCGTCGATCGTTGATGGCCTTCCCATTCGCTTCGGTTGCCTTGCTGGCGGCCGGACCGGTCCTCGCAGGCACCTATGACGATCCGGGGATATATCGCGTGAACGTCAGTCAAGGCAGTGCGCGGCGGTGTTCGGCCGACGCCCTGCCGGCGGCGGATCGCCGGCGCATGCAGATCGAATATCAACGACGCGTGCGGGCAGATGGAAGAGCCCGTGCCGACGCCTGGGTGGCGGAGCAGGCGCGACAGTTTCGTCGACAGCTAGTCGCCGAAGGTGTCTGCCCTCCTCCAGGAGCGCGGGAAAGTGAAACGGCCAAGCGCCCTACGGAAAGGCGTGTCGTGCGGGGCAAGGATGGGCGCCCCTGCAAGCGGACACGACTTGAGAACCGCAACATCGCCAACCTGGGAGGCGGGGCGATGAGCATGGTGTTGGTGCCCGTATGCGCTGACTGACGCGCATTGCCGGAACCTGCCGCTCCGCCCCTTCCCCCGGACCGGCGTGCATCTCACGTGACAGGCAGGACAGATCCGACGCGGCGTAACGCCGGGCATGCCCGTCAGAACTACGGCATGCGAAAGGAACGCGCGCCCGGCGCTGTCGTTGGGCAATCATGCCGCTGTCCGACGCCGCGACCTATCCTTTGTGGATCAACCTGCTCACCTTCGCGGCGGCGGCCGCGACGATCTGGTTTGCCGGCGCCCGGCTGACGGTCGCGCTCGATGCGCTGGCGGTGAAAACGGGCATGGGCCATGTCTTCGTCGGCATGTTGCTGCTCGGCGGCATCACGTCCCTGCCCGAACTCGCCAATGTCACTACCGCTTCGGCGATCGGAAACCCGGCGCTGGCGATCAACAACCTGCTTGGCTCTGCGGCGATCAATATCGTGATCCTGGCGGTCGCCGATGCGATCGTCGGGCGGCGGGCCGTCACCTCGATCGTTGCGCATCCGTCGACGATGATGATGGGCGTCCTAGGCATGATCATTCTCATCGCGATCGCGGCGGCACTTGTCCTGAGAGATATCGCCGTCGGTCCCCTCGGGCTCGGCAGCCTCCTCATCGGCATCGGCAGCATCGCCTGTTTCTGGATCGCGTCGGGTCATGACGAACGATCGCGTTGGAAGGTCGATGATCGCCCGCCATCGGCCGCTCCTGCGGAGACGCCAGCGTCGACCGCATCGCCCGCCTCGCTCTGGGGGCGCGTCTTCATTTATGGGGCGATGCTGTTCGTCGCAGGACATACCTTGTCGCAGACCGGCGATGCCTTGGCGCAGCAAATGGGCCTGACCAGCGCGATAGTCGGTTTCGCGCTGATCGGAACGGCCACATCGCTTCCCGAACTCGTGACCGTGCTGGCGGCGCTCAGGCTGAATCGCCCCGAGATGGCTTTCGGGCAGGTTC
>CAZFPW010000044.1:0-13981 GCA_964520765.1 uncultured Novosphingobium sp. | reverse complement strand
ACCGGCTCGTCCGGCTCGCGCGGGGGCAGGGCGTTGGCCGGCACCTCGTCGATCAGCATGGCCGGGGTCGGCACATGCTCCAGGTTGCGGACGCGCACGCGGATGCCGTGCTCGTCGATGGTCAGCTCGTTGAAGCTCGGCGGGGTCGAGCGCACGCGGCGCGACAGGGTGCCCGCGCCGATCATCCGCAGCGGCCCGGCCGGCGTCTCCTCGACGAGGTCGAAGGCGTCGTGGACGTGGCCGGTCAGGATCGCCAGGATGCCGCGCCCGGCGAGGGCCGCCATCGCCGAGGTCCCGTTGATCGTCAGGCGCTTGCCCCTGGCGTTGCGCTCCGGCAGCGGATGGTGCGCGGTGACGATGACCCGCCGCCCCGCCGGCACGGCGTCGATGGCGGCCAGCGTCTCGGCCAGGGCGGCCTCGGTCACCCAGCCGTTCGACCACGGAAAGCGCCACTGGGCGCGGGTCACGGTCTTGAGCGGAACGATCGCCAGGCCCGGCAGGTCGAGCTGGCGTTCCAGCAGGGTCTTGATCGCGCGGAACCGGCGATAGGGATCGGTGAACCGCTCGATCAGGTTGAAATAGGGCATGTCGTGGTTGCCGACCTCGACCGTCACCGGCGGCCCGAGCGCGGCGATCCAGTCGCAGGCGGCGCGGAACTCACGGTGGCGGGCGCGCATGGTGAGGTCGCCGGTGATGCAGATCGCGGCCGGTTTCTCCCGGACGATGCATTCCGCCACCCAGTCCAGCGCGCGGCGGTCTTCCAGCCCGAAATGGATGTCGCTGAGGTGGAACAGGACGTGGGAACCGCTCATGCCGGGCTCGCAAGCAGATCGACCGCCAGTTCGGCAAGCGAAAACCGCTCCGTCGCGCCGCCGGAGCGCCGTTCGCCGTCGATCATCAGGGGGATCGGCTCCCCGCCCGGCGAGCGGCAGACGATCTCCCGCGCCGTGCCGAGATCGTCGTGCGGCCCCTGCCGGTAGTCGCGCCGCAGCAGGGCCAGGCCCTGGAGCAGGTAGTCGGCCACGGTCTCCGGCCCATAGCCTTCGACCAGCATCCCCTGCGGCGTCGCTTCCAGCCGGACGCCGGAATAGCCCTCCGCGCGGCCGAGCGGGGGATCGACGATGGCGACCATCGGCCCCGCCGTGCTCTGCCGGATCGCGCCGAGCGAGCTGGCGGCGATGCCCGGCAGGTCGCCCTCGCGCAGGCCCTCGCGCACGTCGCTCCAGGTCGCGCCGGGGCCGGCCAGGACCTCGATCAGGGCGATGCCCTGGCCGGTGCGGATGCAGGGCCGGCGCAGCGGGGCGAGGAGCGGCAGATCGCGCACGATCTCTCCCGCCGGGCGCTCGCCATGGAGCGCGCGCGCCAGCAGGTTGGCGGTGCCGCCGGGCAGGACCAGCACCTGGCCCTCCCAGTCCTCGACGCCGCCGACCACCGCATTGAGCGTCCCGTCGCCGGCGAAGACCGCCAGCAGGCCGACGCCCGCGGCGCGCAGGTCGGCCGGCGTCGGCGGCTCTTCCCGCGCCATGTCGACGATGCGGCGCGGCGCGATCCCGGCCGCCGCGAACGCCTGGAGGACCGCGCGGATCGCCTCGTCGTCGTTGCTGCCGCTCGCCGCATTGGCGCAGAACCAGGTGTCCATGCCGGTTACAGCGCCCGCGACGGCGCGCGGTTCCCTCAAATCCGGTCGGTCAAGATCAGCCACGCCGCCGTCCCGTTGGCGAGCGAGTAGATCGCATAGCCCCAGGCCCAGCCGGTCGCCCCTTCGGCGACCATCAGCATCGAGCCAAGCAGCACCAGGAACTCCACCGCGAAGCCGAACCGCCTGCCGCCCAGCTTGTGCACGAACCACGGCATCTGGCCGAGCAGGACGTGCCGGCTTTCGATGACCGCCTTGTGCATCGCGAAATTGCCGACGCCGAGGAAGAAGAGGATGGCGAGCGCCATGACGCCGATCGTACCGGACGAATCGCCCGCTGGCTATGATCCGATGGGACTCACAGCGATCCGGCCAGGGCCAGGGCGACGCCCAGCGCGACGCACAGCAGCGCGATCACCTCGTGCCGCCGCACCACCTCGCGCAGGTAGAGGTGGCCGAAGCCCAGGGTGAAGAACACCTCGACCTGCCCCACCGTGCGGACCAGCGCGACCGGCGCGAGCGCGAAGCCGGTGAACCACCCGGCCGAGCCGAGGCTGGCGAGCAGCCCGACCTGGCTGGACGTCCGCCACGATCGCACCACCCGCGTCATTTCCCCCCGCTCGCGCAACAGGACATAGGCGCCCTGCATCACGACCTGCCCGGCCTGGACCACGACCAGCACGAACAGGGCGGCCAGGATCAGGTCGGCGGTGTGCACCTCGCGGGTCGCCAGCTTCACGAAGATGGAAGTCATGGTGTAGCCGAGCCCGGCACCCAGGCCGCATAATGTCGCCGGCTGGCTGACATCCCGCAGCCGCGGCCGCTTGCCGCCCCCGGCCAGGTACAGCACGCCGAAGACGCCGACGGCGATGCCCAGCCAGCTGATCCACGACAGCCGCTCCCCCAGCAGGACGAGCGAAAGGACCGCGCCCTGGATCGCCTCGGTCTTCGAGTAGGCCGTCCCGGCGACGTAGTTGTGATAGGAAAAGGCCAGCAATAACAGGTTGGTGCCGAGGATCTGGGCGAACCCGGCGGCCAGCGCCCAGCCCAGCAGCGGCAGGTCGAACCCCGGCAGCGCCGCGCCCGTGACCAGGCACCAGGCCGCCAGCAGCGCGATCGCCACCGGCAGCCCGTAGAAATACCGGACCAGCCCCGCGCCGTTGACCGAAAGCTGCGCCCGCACGCGCTGCTGCACGGCGGTCCGCCAGGAATTGAACACCGCCGCGCAAAGCGTGGCGAGCAGCCAGACGGGGATCGCGGTCATCGGCCTCCCACCCGCAGGCGGGAGGGAGAGAGGATCAAGCGTGCAGCCCTTCCTGGACGATCCGCTCCTTCCACACCAGCGGCGCCAGTTGGTGGACGTTGTTGCCTTCCGAATCGACGGCGACCGTCACCGGCATGTCCTCGACCGTGAACTCGTAGATCGCCTCCATGCCGAGATCCTCGAAGGCGAGCACCTTGGCCTCGCGGATCGCGCGGGCGACGAGGTAGGCCGCGCCGCCGACCGCCATCAGGTAGGCGACCTTGTGCTTGGCGATCACCTGGGTCGCGCCCTGCCCGCGCTCGGCCTTGCCGATCATGGTCAGCAGGCCGAGTTCCAGCATCATGTCGGTGAACTTGTCCATCCGGGTCGCGGTCGTCGGGCCAGCCGGGCCGACCACCTCGCCCATCACCGGGTCGACCGGGCCGACGTAGTAGATCGAGCGGCCCCGGAAATCGACCGGCAGCTCCTCGCCCCTGGCCAGCATGTCCTGGATGCGCTTGTGCGCGGCATCGCGGCCGGTGAGCATCCTGCCGTTGAGCAGCAGGCGGTCGCCGTGCTTCCAGCTCTGCACTTCCGCGGGCGTCAGGCTATCGAGATTGACCCGCTTGGCCGCCTTGTCCGGCGTCCAGGTCACGTCGGGCCACTCGTCGAGCTTCGGCGTCTCGAGGAAGGCCGGCCCGGAGCCGTCGAGCGTGACGTGGGCGTGGCGCGTGGCCGAGCAGTTGGGGATCATCGCCACCGGCTTGCCCGCCGCATGGCAGGGCCATTCGGCGATCTTGACGTCAAGCACCGTCGTCAGCCCGCCCAGCCCCTGGGCGCCGATGCCCAGCGCGTTGACCTTGTCGTAGATTTCGACCCGCAGCTTCTCGATGTCGGTCCGGGGCCCGCGCGCCTTCAGCTCGTGCATGTCGATCTCGTCCATCAGCGATTCCTTGGCGAGGAGGACCGCCTTCTCCGCCGTGCCGCCGATGCCGATGCCGATCTGCCCGGGCGGGCACCAGCCGGCGCCCATCTGCGGGATCATCTCCAGCACCCAGTCGACGATCGAATCGCTGGGGTTCATCATCTTGAACTTGGACTTGTTCTCGCTGCCGCCGCCCTTGGCCGCGACGTCGATCGAGACCTTGCTGCCCGGCACCATCTCCACGTTCAGCACGCAAGGGGTGTTGTCCTTGGTGTTGCGGCGGGTGAAGGCCGGATCGGCGACGATCGAGGCGCGCAGCTTGTTCTCGGGATGGTTGTAGGCGCGGCGCACGCCTTCATCGACGACCTCCTGGAGGCTCTTGTCCGATTCCAGGCGGCAGTTCTGGCCCCACTTGAGGAACACGTTGACGATGCCGGTATCCTGGCAGATCGGGCGGTGCCCTTCGGCGCACATCCGGCTGTTGGCGAGGACCTGGGCCATCGCGTCCTTGGCGGCGGGGTTCTCCTCCCGCTCCCAGGCCGCGGCGAGCGCGCGGATATAGTCCATCGGGTGGAAGTAGCTGATGTACTGCAGCGCATCGGCGATGCTTTCGACCAGGTCCGCCTCGCGGATCGTCACCATCTCGGCCATGTTGTTCGGGTCCCTAGGAAAGTGTGTCTTTTGGCCCCCATAGGCGCGTAAATCGTCCGCCGTCAAAGCGCTTGGCGCGATAGCCGCCATCGCCTAATAGCAAGGCGATTGCGCGGCTGTATTAACAGTCCAATACAGCGCCGCACAAAGGGCTTTGAGAAACCATGACGATTACCGACGAACGCCCCGCCTCCCAAGCGGCCCGCCGGGCGATGATCGACAGCCAGCTCCGCACGAGCGGCGTCAACGAGCCCTGGGTGCTCGAAGCGATGAATGCCGTCCCGCGTGAGGACTTCGTGCCGCAGAACGCCCGCGCCGCGGCCTATACCGACCGCGCCGTGCCGCTGGGCAACGGCCGGTTCCTCGCCGCCCCGCTGGTCTATGGCCGGCTGCTGAGCGAAGCCGTGCCCACAGCGCAGGACAAGGCGCTGATCGTCAGCGCCAACGGCGGCTATCTCTCGGCGCTGGTCAAGCCGCTGGTCGGCGCTCTCGACGTGGCCGATATCGGCGAAAGCGCCGCATACGAGAAGGACGCCTACACCCTGATCCTGATCGACGGCGCGATCGAGCAGTTGCCGGATACCCTGGCCGCCGCGCTCGTCGAGGGCGGACGGATCGTCAGCGGGCTGGTCGAGCGCGGCGTGACCCGCCTCGCCGTCGGGCGCAAGGCGGCCGGCGCGGTCGCCTGGCTGCCGCTCGCCGAGATCGGCATCCCCGTGCTTCCCGAATTCGCCGCACCGAGGCGCTGGAGCTTCTGACCGTGCCGAAGGGGAGCGTCAGGGCGAGGGCCGCCGCTCTCCTGGCCGGCGGCGCGGCACTGTGCCTCGCGCCCGCGGCAGGCTGGGCCGACGACCTGCGCGGGGCGCTGGTCTCGGCCTACAACACCAATCCCACGCTCCAGGCCGCCCGCGCCAACCAGCGCGCGACCGACGAGAACGTGCCGATCGCCAAGGCGGCCGGCCGCCCGGCCGCGAACGCCACGGGCAGCTATACCGAGATCGTCGATCCCACCGGCAGCAGTTCCTCGCTGGGCAACGGCCTCATCCTCGAAGGGCCGACCCGCCAGCTCAACGCCGGGCTCAACCTGTCCGTGCCGCTCTATTCCGGCGGCGCGGTGAAGAATCAGGTCCGGGCCGCGGAACGGAGGGTGGAGGCGGGCCAGGCGGACCTGCGCGCCACCGAATCCGCGGTCTTCAACCAGGCCGTCGCGGCCTATATGGACGTGATCCTCAACGAGGCGATCGTCGGCCTCAACCGCAAGAACGTGGAAGTCCTGGCGGTGAACCTCGAGGCGACGAGCGACCGTTTCGAGATCGGCGACCTCACCCGCACCGACGTCGCCCAGTCCGAGGCCCGCCTGGCCGTCGCGCGCAGCGACACCCGCACGGCCGAGGCGAATCTCGCCAATGCGCGCGAGCGCTACATCCAGATCATCGGCCGCCCGCCGGGCGAGCTGGAACCGCCGCCGCCGCTGCCCGGCCTGCCGGGCACCTCGGAAGAGGCGGTGGACATCGCGCTCGACAACAATCCCGACATCCTCGCCGCGAAGGAACGCTCGCGGGCGGCGGACTACGACATCGACGTGGCCGGCGCGGGCCGCCTGCCGCAGATCAGCGCGGTCGTCGGCGGAACCTATTCCAACTCGCTCGGCTCGCTGCGGATCGCCGGCTCGACCGTCCAGCCCGCGCAGTCGAGCAGCGGGCTGACCGTGGGCCTGTCCGGCTCGATTCCCCTGTTCCAGGGCGGCCGCCCGGCGGCGCAGCGGCGCCAGGCCCAGGCCCGCGCCGGCGCGGCGCTGGAGCAGGAGATCGGCGCCGAGCGCGACGTCATCGCCCAGACCCGCTCCGCCTATCAATCGTGGCGCGCCTCGAACGACGTCATCATCTCCAGCCAGGCAGGCGTCGATGCCGCCGCGCTCAGCCTGGAGGGCGTGCGTGCCGAGAACAGCGTGGGCAACCGCACGATCCTCGACATCCTGAACGCCGAGCAGGAGCTGCTGAACGCGCAGGTGCGCCTCGTCACGGCGCGGCGCAACGCCTATGTCGCCGGCTTCACGCTGCTGGCGGCGATGGGCAAGGCCGAGGCCCGCGACCTGGGGCTCGACGGCGGCCCGCTCTACGATCCCGAGGTCAACTACAAGCGGGTCAGGGGCAAGTGGTTCGACTGGGAGAACGATCCCGCGCCGACCGCCCAGGCCACCCGCACCGTTGACACACCCACCCAGGACGGGTCAGTCTCCGCCAGCGATTCAGCTTCGGCGACGACGGGGGCGACTGCGGAGGCTGGTACTGTGACGGGGGATAGACGGTAATGCGCCAGGCCGGCGAACCTTCGGTCGAGGAAATCCTCGAGTCGATCAAGAAAGTCATCGCGCGGGACAATCGCGCGGGCGCCGCCGAAGAGCGTCGCGAGCGCGAATCGCGCGGCATGACGTCACCGGCGGCGGAAGAGGACGACGGCGTCCTCGACCTGGCGGAAAACGGCGAATTCGTCGACGAGATCGAGGATGCGGCCCCCGATACCGTGGAAACGGCCGAGGCTCCGCTCGTCACCGAGGTCGCGCGCAGCTCCATGCGCGATTCGCTCACCGCGCTGGCCATGCTCGCGGAGCCCGGCGCCCCGCCGCAGATCGTCCGCTCGGGCGAGACCTCGCTGGAAGGGCTGACGCGCGAGCTGCTCCGCCCCGCCTTGGCCGAATGGCTCGACAAGAACCTGCCGCCGCTGGTCGAACGCCTGGTCGCGGCGGAGATCGCGCGGATCGTCGGCAAGAAGGGCTGACCGCCAAGGGTGGACGGAACCCCGGCGGCATCCTAACTGGCCTCGATGGCCAAGCCCGATCCCGCCCTGCTCGACCCCGCGCGCTATCCCTTCGCCTGCGAGGTCGCCACCCGTTTCGGGGATCTCGACACCAACCTGCATATCAACAACGTCGCGCTCGCCAGCATTTGCGAGGATGTGCGGGTCCGATTCCACAAGGCGAGCGGCTATCACCTGGCGCTCGGCAAAGGCGGTGCGGGCGCGACCGCGATGGTCGCCAGCCTGGCCATCGAATACCTCGGCCAAGGCTATCACCCCGATCCGCTGACGGTGCATGTCGCTGCCGAACGAATCGGCAATACCAGCTATTCGCTGATCCAGCTCATCCGCCAGGAGGATCGCACCGTGGCCTTCGCGCGCTCGACCATGGTCATGGTGAAGGACGACAAGCCCGCGCCGCTTCCCGACCTGTTCCGCACCAGCGTCCTGCCCTGGATGCTCCGCCCATGACCGCGAGCCCGCAGGAGCTGGAAGCCGCCCGTCGCGCCCTGACGATCAACGGCGGCGACGGGATCAAGCGCCATATCTTCCTCTGCGCCGAGCCGCAGAAGGCCAAGTGCTGCAAGCCGGAAGTCGGCGCGCCCGCCTGGGCCTATCTCAAGGGCCGGCTCAAGCAGCTCGGCCTGGACCGCAAGGGCGGGGTGCATCGGTCCAAGGCCGATTGCCTGAAGATCTGCGCCGCTGGCCCGATCGCCGTCGTCTGGCCCGAAGGCGTCTGGTATCACAGCTGCACGGAGGACGTGCTCGAACGGATCATCCAGGAGCATCTGATCGGCGGCCGGCCGGTCGAGGAATTCAGGCTCCGTCCCTTGGATACCTAGACTCCTCCTCCTCATCCGGCTCGGCCACCGAATTGTCGTGCCCGGTGCCGTGCGAGAGGAACACCAGCCCCATCAGCGCCGAGGCCAGCAGCATGACCAGAGCGATGCCGAGCGCGCTCGCGATGTAGAGGTGGATCGAGACCATCCCGTTCTCGCGATAGAGCACGACCAGCGAGCCGATCACCAGGGTCAGCGTTACCAGCATCATCCAGCGCATCAGCCGCCGGTAACGCGCCCAGGCGAAGGCGGCGATTTCGGGATCCTCGAGCGGGGACTTGCGGCGCATCGCCGTGCCATGCGCCCGGGTTGCCGCCCTGGCAACGGATTTGCGCCAAAGAGCCTGTCCCAACCCATGGGTTCGTGACATACTTCGCTTCCAACGACCCGGGGAGAAACAGTCATGACGATCGGGCGCATAATCGGGGAGCGCAACCGCGAGGTGATCAGCTGCGAAGCAGCGACGCCCGTGCGCGAAGCGATAAGCATCCTGGCCAAGCAACGGATCGGCGCCTTGCCGGTCCTGTCCGGCGGAACCGTCGCCGGCATCTTTTCCGAACGCGACGTCGTCCACCTCTTCGAATCCGGCGGGACCGGGATGCTGGACCGGACCGTGGGCGAGGTGATGACCGCACCGGCGATCACCGTGACGGCCGAAACCACCGTGCTCGAAGCGCTCGGCCTGATGACCCGGCGGCGCATCCGCCACCTGCCGGTGCTGGACCCGGGCGGACGCATCGTCGACTTCGTCTCGATCGGCGACCTGGTGAAATACCGGATCGACCATATCCAGTCGGAGGCGGAAGCACTGCGCGTCTATATCCAATCGGCTTGAGCCAAGCCGGTCAGGCTGGGCGCGATGACTTGCCCCGATCCGCCGGCCACCCTACATCCCGGAGCATGGAAACCGCCACGCTCAGCCTGAGCCCTTCCGCCGCGACCCGCGTTGCGACGATCGCCGCCAAGCAGGGTAAGCCTGCGATCCTCCGCCTGGCGGTGGAAGGGGGCGGCTGCTCCGGCTTCCAGTACAAGTTCGAGCTGGCCAATGCGCCGGAAGCCGACGATTCGGTGTCGGAAACCGACGGCGTGCGGCTGGTGGTCGATCCGGTCAGCCTCGACCTCGTCGCCGGCTGCGTGGTCGACTACGTCGAGTCGCTGGGCGGCGCGGCCTTCCGGGTCGAGAACCCCAACGCCACGGCCGGCTGCGGTTGCGGATCGAGCTTCTCGGTATGATATCCCAGCCTGACGGCCGGGGGAGTGGGCTGGTGCCGTGCGAGGAACGAGCTACGCTTGTTCCGGTCCACGCATGAAAGTCGCGACCTTCAACATCAACGGGGTCAAGGCGCGCCTGCCGCGGCTGCTGGAATGGCTGGCCGAAACGCGCCCCGCCGTGGCCTGCCTGCAAGAGATCAAGAGCCAGGACGAAGGCTTTCCGATTCGCGACATCGAGGCGATCGGCTACAAGGGCATCTGGCACGGCCAGAAGGGCTTCAACGGCGTCGCGATTCTGGCCGACGGCGAGCAGCCCGTCGAAGTACGCCGCGGCCTGGAGGGCGAGCCCGAGGACGAGCATTCGCGCTATATCGAGGCCGATGTCTTCGGCCTGCGCATCGCCTGCATCTACCTACCGAACGGCAATCCGCAGCCCGGGCCGAAATTCGACTACAAGCTGCGCTGGATGGAGCGCCTGCGCCGCCGCATGGCGGAGATCTGGGACGAGCAGGTCCCGGCGATCGTCACCGGCGACTTCAACGTGATCCCCGAGGACAAGGACGTCTGGTCTCCGCCGGCCATGGCCGCCGATGCGCTGATGCAGCCCGAATCGCGCGACGCCTATGCCCGCCTGCTGGCCGATGGCTGGACCGACGCACTGAACCTGCACAATCCGCGCGGCGGGGTATGGACCTTCTGGGATTACCAGGCCGGCGCCTGGCAGCGCGACCACGGCTTCCGCATCGACCACGCGCTGCTCTCACCCGAGTTGGCCGACCGCCTGGTCGCCAGCGGCGTCGACAAGGACCATCGCGGCCGCGAGAAGGCCAGCGATCATGCCCCCGTTTGGGTGCAATTGCGGGATTGATGAGCGAGTCGTCGTCCCGGACCTGATCCGGGACGACGCGTTACTCAGCGATAGAAGATGTGATTTCCGACGCGGGCGACGCGCTTCATGCGCCAGCCGGGCGAGACGTGCGTGGCATGGAAGGACAGGGCGCCCTCCACCGGGCTGTCCCAGCTTCCCGCATCCGCGATGCGCGCGACGGCGACGGCTTCACGCCAGTCCTGCGAGTTCTTGTTGATGCCCGGCATGGAGTTGCCGCGCACGAACGAGAACTGCGAGCGCTGATAGACCACGCCGCAATAGCTGCTGGGATAGCGGCCCGACTTGCTGCGGGCGACGACCACCCGCCCAACGGCGAGCTGGCCCTCGAGCGGTTCGCTCTTCGATTCGAAATAGATGGCCCCGGCGAGGCAGTTCAGCTCGCGCGAGAGTTCGCCCTGCGGCTGCGCATCGACCAGCGCGGCGAGCGAGACGGCGGATTGAGGGCCGTCATCCAGGGCATCGGCATCGTCGACAATGGCTTCGACCACCTCGGAGGCGGGAAGCTGCTGGACGACCGGCTGCGAAATCATCCGGGTCGGTTCCTGTTGGAGCGCCCGGTAGGACCCCTGGGCGTTCGCGCCGGAACCATCGGCGCTGAAAAGGGTAACACAAAGAGTGGCGACCACCGCGAAAGCGCTGGCCTTATCCAAAATGCGGCTCATCCGAGCTTCTTCAAGGGCGGTGGAATCGCCCGCGCAGGGTCGATGAGCGATAGCCGCCTGTGCGACCGTTCCGTCCATCCGGGATCCCTGCCGGCTATCCCCCGTCTGCGTGCTAGTCGTCCGGCCGCTTTGCCGATCCGACCGCCTGCGCGTTCGTGTGGCGGGCGCTTAGATTGTGCGATGCAACAAAGTCAACTGGCTGAGGAAGCCGCTCCGATGAACCGTTCCGCGTTCGCGATGTCCAGTTCGACGATCCACAGGTCCGGGTCCTGTTGCTTCCGGCGCTCCAGATAATGGTTAAATAAGTCTTTATTTTCAGTGTCTTGTTCCTTTGAACAGGACCAGGCGCGGCGGCCGTCGAGCTGCGGCATCCGTTCGAAAACCCGTGAATTTTCACCGCTTTGCGTCGTCACGATGAGGATCGTCCCGGCTTCCGGTTCCCCCTTGCCGAGCACCGCGGCGAAGCCCCCTTCCTGCTGCACCCGGCGAATCAGCGCCGCCACTTCCAGGTGGGCGGGAAGCCGCGTCTCCACCCCTCAGGTCGCCAGGCCGCGCGAATAACCGTCGAGGCTGGACAGCGCGATCCGCGAACGCATGAACGTGCCGGTGCCGCGGCCGATCTCCTCGCCCTCGGCGTCGACCAGCCGCGCCTCAGCCACCAGCACGCGGCGGCGGCCGCTGATCCAGCGCCCTTCCGCGACGACCCGCCCTTCACGCACCGGACGCGAGAAGTGCAGGTTGAACGAGGTGGTGAGCAGGAAGCGGTCGGTAACCAGCGTATTCGCCGCATAGAACGCGGCATCGTCCAGCATCTTGAAATAGATCGTGCCATGCGCGGCGCCCGCGGCGTGGTAGCAGCTCTGATCGACGTCGAAGTCGATCCGCGAGGTACCTTCGCCCGTGATCGTCAGGCGCGACGAGAACAGGCTGTTGACCGGCGCCGAGCCGTAGAGGCTTTCAAGCGCGCGCCAGTGGACCTGCGCGCCCTCTGGTGCTGCATCAGGCAGCGTCGCGGTCGATGACATTGGACAGGAGGCCATAAAGCGCTTCGTCGCTCGGCGCTTGGCTCAGGGCGGTATGCATCGCATCGTTGCGCATCATCCGCGAGATCGCGGCGAGGGCGTGGAGGTGCGCGGCCCCGGCCTTGTCGGGCGAGAGCAGACCGAAGACGAGATCGACCGGCATCCCGTCGGCAGCCTCGTAGGCGACCGGCGCGTCGAGCCGCAGGAAGGCCGCGACCGGGCGCGTCAGGTTCGGCATCCGCGCATGGGGAATGGCCACCCCCCGGCCGAAGCCGGTGCTGCCCAGGGCCTCACGCTCGGTAATGCTCCCGAGCACCGCATCCGCGTCGAGCGCATAGACCGTGGCGAAGCGTTCGGCGATCGCGTGCAGGATCGCCGGCTTGCTGTCCACGCGCAGGGTGGCGACGGCTTCGGGGAGGAGAGTGAACAGAGCGGTCATTTGGATTCGAACAGCCAGGTTTGCCGCGTGAAGGGTGAGGTCCGATGTGCCAGAAGCCCGGCAAAACCGGTACTGTGCCGTTCCTCACCCGGGAAATCCGCGCGGCTTGCGCGTCAGGACGGTTCGACCCAGCCGATCGAGCCATCGCCGCGGCGGTAAACCATATTATGCCGGCCGGTGCCAGCATTTTTGAACAGCAGGGCGTTGGTGTTGCGCAGGTCGAGCATCATCACCGCGTCCGAAACCGTCGCTTCGGGAACGTCGACGCGCGTCTCGGCGATGACGACGGGCGCGTCGGCGACCGCTTCCTCGGTCTCAACATCGGGCTCGACGAAGACGGTATAGGCCGCCTCCTCCTCACGCGCGGCGCTCTGCTGCTGCTCGTGGCGGTCCTTGAGGCGGTTCTTGTACCGGCGGAGCTGGTTCTCGATCTTGTCCGCCGCCTGGTCGAGCGCCAGGTGCGCATCCTGCGCGATGCCCGCGCCCTTGAGGATCAGACCCTGCATGACGTGGGTGACGACATCGCAGCGGAAGGCACCTGCCGGCGCCTTGCCGAAGGTCACGACGGTCGAGAGCGCGCGGCTGAAATACTTCTCGACGATCGCATTGAGCCGATCCTGCGCATGCGACTGAAGGGCTTCGCCGGTTTCCATCTGGTGGCCAGATACGCGAATGTCCATGGATCGGTTCTCCTTGATTGGGGCGCCTCCACGATATTCATTCATACCAGAGAGGCGCCTTGACGGTGGTCATAAAGGCTGTGTGCGCGGCGAGTTCCGCCTCGCTTGCGACATGGGGACGGGGCGCGCGGAACACGCGGGCGCGCACCGTGGTGACGACCTGGGCGACAATGGCCTCGCGCGGTTCCCCGGCCAGCTCCAGCCCGATCTGGCGGCCGCCGGTAAGCTCGACATAGACCTGGGCCAGCAGTTCCGCGTCGAGCAGCGCGCCGTGCATCGTGCGGTGGCTGCGGTCGATTCCGTAGCGGGAGCAGAGCGCGTCGAGCGAAAGCTTGGCGCCGGGATGGCGGACGCGGGCGAGGGCGACGGTGTCGATCATCCGGCTGCGGCAGATCGGATCGTGCCCGCAGAGCGCCAGCTCGGCATCGAGGAAGCCGAAGTCGAAGCCCGCGTTATGCGCGACGAGCGGAGAATCCCCTATGAATTCAAGCAGTTCGACAACACGCGTCGCGAACAGCGGCTTGTCGGACAGGAAGGTGTCGGACAGGCCGTGCACCGCCTCCGCGGCGGCCGGCATCGCGCGTTCGGGGTTGAAATAGGCGTGGAACGTGCGGCCAGTGGTCACCCTATTGACCATTTCGATGCACCCGATTTCGACCAGCCTGTCTCCGCTTTTCGGATCGAGCCCCGTCGTTTCGGTATCGAAGATGATTTCCCGCATCGTCGAACCTATATCGCCCCCCCTTTCGGGCGACGCAAGGCGCAAAAGCCGATTTATGCGGTCGTGGTCAGCTTACGGACCAGATTCGTCACGGCCTGCCGGGTTTCGGCATGGGTGGCGCCGGTATCGATGACATAGTCGGCGCGGGCGACCTTCTCGGCATCGGGCACTTGGAGGGAGAGGATCTGGGCGAACTTCTCCTCGGTCATCCCCGGCCGGGACAGGACCCGCTCGCGCTGGACCTGGGCCGGGGCCGACACCACCAC
>CAZFPW010000043.1:11658-14039 GCA_964520765.1 uncultured Novosphingobium sp. | reverse complement strand
CTCGCGGCGATGGCGCCGATCGTGTCGAGCCGGACCCCGCCCGAGGCTTCGCACGGCGCGCGCCCGGCGATGAGGGCCACGGCCTCGCGCAGGACATCCGGCCCCATGTTGTCGAGCAGCAGGTGGCTGGCCCCGGCCGCCAGCGCGGGCTCGATCTGGTCCAGCCGGTCGACCTCGCAGATGATCCGCTCGACCCCGGCGTCGCGCGCGCGGCGCACCGCCTCGCCCACCCCGCCGGCGACGGCGACGTGATTGTCCTTGATCATCGCCGCGTCCCACAGGCCCATGCGGTGGTTCTGCGCGCCGCCCATGCGGGTAGCGTACTTTTCCAGATGGCGCAGGCCGGGGATCGTCTTGCGGGTGTCGAGCAGCACTGCCTTGGTCTGCCCCATGGCGTCGACGTACTGGCGCGTCATCGTCGCAATGCCCGAAAGATGCTGCACCGTGTTGAGTGCGCTCCGTTCGGCGGTGAGCATGGCCCGGGCGTTGCCCGAAAGGCGCATCAGGTTGCTGCCGGGCGCACACTGGCTGCCCTCTTCGGCCAGGATTTCGATCTCCATGGCCGGATCGAGCGTGCGGAAGAAGGCGGCGGCGATGGGCAGGCCCGCGACGGTGATCGCATCGCGGCTGTCCATCACCCCGGCGAACCGCGCGTCGGCGGGGATCACGCTCTCGCTGGTGACGTCATGACCGCCGCCGGGCAGCCCGACCCCCATGTCCTCCGCCAGCGTCGCCGCGACGAAGGCGGCCAGGTCGAAGCCTACCAGCTTGAATTCGCTCATTTTCTAGCCTCTCGCCGGCAGGCCCGCGGCGCGCAGCGCGGCATGGGCCTCGTCGATGGTATGGGTGCCGAAATGGAAGATCGAGGCGGCCAGCACCGCGCTGGCGTGGCCCTTGGTCACGCCTTCGACCAGGTGCTCCAGATTGCCGACCCCGCCGCTCGCGATCACGGGCACGGAGACCGCGTCGGCGATCGTCCGCGTCAGCTCCAGGTCATAGCCTGCCTGGGTCCCATCCCCGTCCATCGAGGTGACGAGCAACTCGCCCGCGCCGAGTTCCGCCAGCTTGACGGCGTGTTCGACCGCGTCGATCCCCGTGGCGCGGCGGCCGCCGTGGGTGAAGATTTCCCAGCTTTCCGCCGCTTTGCGCGCATCGACCGAGGCGACGATGCACTGGCTGCCGAACCTGGCGGCGATTTCCGCGACGACCTCGGGCCGCGAGACGGCGGCGGAATTGACCGCCACCTTGTCCGCGCCGGCCAGCAGCAGCGCCCGCGCATCCTCGACCGAGCGGACCCCGCCGCCCACCGTCAGCGGCATGAAGCAGACTTCCGCCGTGCGCCGCACCACGTCGAGCAGGGTGCCGCGCCCTTCGTGGCTGGCCGAAATGTCGAGGAAGCACAGCTCGTCCGCCCCGGCTTCGTCATAGGCCTTGGCCTGCTCGACCGGATCGCCCGCGTCCTTGAGATCGACGAAGTTCACGCCCTTCACCACGCGCCCGTCGCGCACGTCGAGGCAGGGGATGACGCGGATGCGGACGGTCATTGAAGGCTCCGGCGGCGCATAGCCTTCGACAAGCTCAGGCTGAGCGGGTCTTGTTTGATCGGGCAGGACACCCGCTCACGCTGAGCTTGTCGAAGCGCACGCGCTGCCATCAGCCCCGCTCCGCCATCGCGATCGCGGCCGCCAGGTCCAGCCGCCCCTCGAACAGCGCGCGTCCGGTGATGACCCCCTCGATCCCCTCATGCGCGTGCAGCGCCAGCATGTGGATGTCGTCGAGGCCCTTCACCCCGCCCGAGGCGATCACCGGCAGGTCGGTGCGGCGGGCGAGGTCCACGGTCGCCTCGATGTTGCAGCCCTTGAGCAGCCCGTCGCGACCGATGTCGGTGAACAGCAGGCTGGCGACGCCCGCATCCTCGAAGCGGCGGGCCATGTCGACGATGGAGACGTCCGACACCTCGGCCCAGCCCTCGGTCGCGACCATGCCGTCGCGCGCATCGACCGCGACGACGATGCCGCCCGGAAAGGCCCTGGCCATGTCCTTGACGAATTCGGGATCCTTGAGCGCGGCCGTGCCCATGACCACGCGGCTGACGCCCAGGTCGAACCAGCCTTCCACCGCCTCGCGCGTGCGGATGCCGCCGCCCAGCTGGACGTGGCCCGGGAAGGCTTCGAGAATGCCTTCGACCGCCTCGCGGTTCTCGGCCCGGCCGGCGAAGGAGCCGTCGAGGTCGACCACGTGGAGATACTGCGATCCGGCCTCGGCGAAGAGCATGGCCTGGGCCGCGGGATTGTCGCCATAGACGGTGGCGCGGGCCATGTCGCCCTCGGCCAGGCGGACGACCTGGCCCTGCTTGAGGTCGATGGCGGGGAATACGATCA
>CAZFPW010000043.1:3119-11558 GCA_964520765.1 uncultured Novosphingobium sp. | reverse complement strand
GGCTTCCAGTCGAGGAACCGGGAGAGGAACGCGAGGCCGTAGGCCTGGCTCTTCTCGGGATGGAACTGCACGCCGATCAGGTTGTCGCGCGCGACCGCCGCGACCACGCTGCCGCCGTGGTCGGTCAGCGCCGCGACATGCACGCCTTCGTCGGCCACGAAGTGATAGGAATGGAGGAAATAGGCCTCGCCCGGCTCGATCAGCGCGGCGCCGTCCTTGTGGCGCATCGGCGCGACGTCGTTCCAGCCCATGTGCGGGACCTTGATCGCGGGATCGGTCACCTCGATCGCGCGGACCTCGCCGGCGATCCAGTCGAGCCCTGGGGTCTCGCCATGCTCCAGCCCCCGCGTGGCGAGGAGCTGCATGCCCACGCAGATGCCCAGGAACGGCGCGCCGCCGACCTCGACCCGCTCGGTCATCGATTCGACCAGATGGGGAATCGCGCGCAGCCCTTCGGCGCAGGCCTTGAAGCTGCCGACGCCGGGCAGGACGATACGGTCGGCGGCGCGGACCACGTCGGGGTCGGAGGTGACCGAGACGTTCTCGGCACCGGCTGCTCTCAGGGCGTTGGCCACCGATTGCAGATTGCCCGCGCCGTAGTCGACGAGAGCCGTGACCTCAGCCACCAAGCACACCCTTCGTCGAGGGGACCGCCCCGCCCTTGCGCGGGTCCAGCTCCACCGCATCGCGCATCGCGCGGGCGAAGCCCTTGAAGATGCCTTCGATGATATGGTGGTTGTTCTGCCCGTAAAGCAGCTCGATGTGCAGCGTGATGCCCACGGCCTGCGCGATCGACTGGAACCAGTGCTCGAACAGCTCGGTGTCCATCTCGCCCAGACGGGGTTGCGTGAAGCCCGCCTTCCACACCAGCCAGGGCCGGCCCGAGATGTCGAGCGCGACGCGGCACAGCGCTTCGTCCATCGGCGAATAGGCCGTGCCGTAGCGGCCGATCCCCGCCTTGTCGCCCAGCGCCTGGCTCAGCGCCTGGCCGATGGCGATCGCGCTGTCCTCGGTCGTGTGGTGCTGGTCGACGTGGAGGTCGCCCTTGATCCGGCACTTGATGTCGATCAGCGAGTGACGCGAGAACTGCTCGATCATGTGATCGAGGAAGCCGATGCCGGTCGACACGTCATAGGTGCCGGTGCCGTCGAGATTCACCTCGACCGCGATGTCCGTCTCGTGCGTCTTGCGGGTGATCGAGCCTGTGCGCATGCCCGGCCTATAGAACAGGCGGGCGGGGAATCAATCGTCGCGGCTCCTGCCGGGCGTATCCCAGAGGCAACGGATGCGTCCTTGATGTGGAATCACCCGCGTTTGTGCCTTGACCGCCCCGCGGGGCGTCGCCACTTGAGTCGAACATGGATGACGCCACGCCCGATAGCCTGATCCCCTACGACGAAATCGTCCAGGAAGCCCTGCGCGCCGTGGTCGGCCGGGTGCTTGGCCAGGTCGAGGCCGCGGGGGGCAACCTGCCAGGCAAGCACCACTTCTACATCACCTTCAAGACCGGCGCGCCGGGGGTTTCCATTCCCCCGCACCTCAAGGAACGCTTTCCCGACGAGATGACCGTGGTTCTCCAGAACAAGTTCTGGGACCTGGCCGTTGCGGAAGATTCGTTCTCGGTCGGCCTGACCTTCAACCAGATTCCGGCAAAGCTCGACATCCCCTTCGCCGCGATCACCGCCTTCGTCGATCCGGCGGTCGATTTCGGGCTCCAGTTCCAGGCCGTGGTGCCCGACATGGAGCCCGCCCCGCACGAGGATGCCGAGAACGATTCGCCGGAACATCAGGAAAATCCGGACGTTAAGGGCGGCGAGGACGGTTCGAACGTCGTGACCGTCGATTTCGGCCGCAAGAAATAGGCGCCGGGCGTTCTCAGGCCCCGGGCAAGCGCAGCGAGGGTAGGATGGCGAAAGGCGGGATCGTTTCCAGGCTCGGCGGTTCGAAGATCGGCAAGGTTGCGGATGCCGGGAAGGCCGTCGGCCGCAAGGCCGGTCAGGCGGTGAAGAGTGCGCCGCCTGCCAGCCCCAATCCGATGACCAACCTCATCATTGCCGACATTGCCCTGCGCGGCGGCGGGCGGCTGCTGCGTGTTCTGGTCGAGCGGAACCTGCTCAAGACGAAATATCCCAAGGACACGGCGAAGAGCCTCGTCAACGGGCGCGGCATGGCCCAGGCGCTGGTCGGTACGGCCATCGCCCGCGTCGCCACGCGATCGGTGCCGGGCGCGATCCTGGTCGGCGGCGGGCTGCTGGCCAAGGCGCTCTACGATCGGGGCAAGGCCGCCGAGGCCCGGGAAGCCGGCAAGAAAGCCGTCGCCCGGCGCGCCGCCAAGGGAAGCTGAGGCGCCAAATTCATCGCCGCGCTTGATTCGCACCCCTGCGTTGCGCCATCAGCGCGCATGGCTACCGACACACTCCACCGCCGCGGCTTGATGTTCATCCTGTCCTCGCCCTCGGGCGCGGGGAAGACCACGATCGCGCGGCGGCTGCTGGAGCACGACGGACATATCCGCATGTCCGTCTCGGCCACGACCCGCCCGATCCGCCCCGGCGAGGTCGACGGGCGCGACTATCATTTCGTCAGCCAGGACCAGTTCGACCGCATGGTCGCCGGCGACGAGCTGATGGAATGGGCCCAGGTCTTCGGCAATTCCTATGGCACGCCCAAGGCGCAGGTCCGCGCCGGGCTCAAGGAAGGGCAGGACTTCCTCTTCGACATCGACTGGCAAGGCACCCAGCAGCTTTTCCAGAAGGCCGAGACCGATGTGGTCCGCGTCTTCATCCTGCCGCCCAGCCTGGATGAGCTGCGCCGCCGCCTGACCTCGCGCGGCACCGACAGCGCGGAGGTCATCGCCGGCCGCATGGCCCGCGCCCAGGCGGAGATCAGCCACTGGGACGGCTATGACTACGTGGTGGTCAACGACGATGTGGACGCCTGCTTCGCCAAGGTCGTCCAGATCCTCGCCGCCGAGCGCATGCGCCGGGCGCGGCAGACCGGCCTGATCGGCTTCGTGCGGGAGCTGATGAAGCCGCAGTGACCGATAACCTCCCCTTCTCTGAAGAGGAGGGGGCTCGACAGGAAAACGCTTCAATTCCCCCGCAGTGCGGGTAAAGCCCGCACATGGCGAATCCCCAAGACCTGGCGAAGGCCGAAACCCTCATCGAGGCGCTGCCTTACCTGCAGCGCTATGCCGGCTGCACCTTCGTGGTGAAGTACGGCGGCCACGCGATGGGCGATCCCGAGCTGGCGCATGATTTCGCGCAGGACATCGTCCTGTTGAAGGCGGTCGGGATCAATCCCGTCGTCGTCCATGGCGGCGGGCCGCAGATCGGCGCGATGCTGAAGAAGCTGGGGGTCGAATCGCGCTTCGTCGACGGCCTGCGCGTCACCGACAAGGCCACGGCCGAGGTGGCCGAGATGGTCCTCTCGGGCTCGATCAACAAGGAGCTGGTCGGCTGGATCGCCGGGGCCGGCGGCCGGGCGATCGGCATTTCGGGCAAGGACGGCGGGCTCGTCACCGCCGCCAAGGTGCAGCGCACCACGATCGATCCCGACAGCGCGATCGAGCAAGCGGTGGACCTGGGCTTCGTGGGCGAGCCGGAGAGGGTCGACACCGCGGTGATCGAGACGGCCTGCGCGGCGGGCATGATCCCGGTGATCGCCCCGATCGCGGCCGGGACGGACGGCGCGACCTACAACATCAACGCCGACACCATGGCCGGGGCCATCGCCGCCGCGCTGGGCGCGAAGCGGCTGTTCCTGCTGACCGACGTCATGGGCGTGCTGGACAAGGACAAGAACCTGCTGACCGACCTGATCCCGGCGGACATCGCCCGGCTGCAGGAAGACGGCACGATCTCCGGCGGGATGATTCCCAAGCTCGAAACCTGCGTCCACGCGGTCGAGGCGGGCTGCGAGGCGGCGGTCGTGCTCGACGGGCGGGTGCCACATGCGATGCTGCTCGAATTCTTCACCTCGCGCGGCGCGGGCACCCTGATCCGCGCGGGCTAGGAACGAGCTTGGCCCCGGCGCGTCGTCAGCGCATGACGCGCCCTATGCTTTCCCTGCTCGCCCTGGCGCTGGTCCTCCCTGCGGCTGGCTGCGACCGTCGCCAGCCCGCGCCGCCGCCCGATGGCCCGGCCGAGGCGCCCGCGACGGCTTCCGAACCTGCGCCCGTGCCTGCCCCCGTGACGTCGCCGCCTCCGTCGCCCGTCGCCAGCCCGACCGGGGCGGATGCGCTCCCCGGCCCGACCGACCGCGACCCCGCCCACGCCCTCGCCTACTGGCGCGCGGCGATGGAGGCGCGCGACTGGCCGAGCGCCCGCCGCGTCTTCGGCAATTCCGGCGCGGACAGCGGGATGGGGCCCGAGGCGTTCGCCCGCGCCTGGGAAAAGTATGAAATCCTCGACGTGACCGTCGGGCAGGGCGAGCAGGAAGGCGCGGCGGGCTCCAGCTACTACGAGGTGCCGGTGACGATCACCGGCCTGGACCGGGCGGGCAAGCCCTTCCATCTCGCCGGCCGGCTGACCCTGCGGCGGGTCAACGACATCGACGGCGCGACGCCTGAGCAGCTGCGCTGGCATATCGAGCGTTCGACCCTGCAACCGTAAGGCCTTCCGCTGCTTGCCGCAGGGCCCCGCGCTCGGCTATCAGCGCGGCTTCCCTTTGCCCCGAAAGGCCGTGCCGGTGTTGTTCATCACCCTCTACGAAATTGTCGGTTACCTCATCTCCATCGTCGTCGCGCTCGTCATCGTGCAGTTCGTGCTGAGCCTGCTCATCTCGTTCAACGTGGTGAACATGCACAACGATTTCGTCGCGGCGATCTGGCGCGCGGTGAACGCCATCCTCGAGCCGGTGCTGCGGCCGATCCGGCGTTTCATGCCCGAAACGGGGATGATCGACCTTTCGCCGATGGTGCTCATCATCGGCCTCACGATCCTGCAGATCGTCCTGCGCAACCTCGCCGTCGCGGCGGCCTCTGCATGAGCGCGGCGATCATCGACGGCAAGGCCTTTGCCGAGGGCCTGCGCGGCCGCGTCGCTCAGCAGGCGGCCGCTTTCGAGGCGGCGACGGGCCGCAAGGCGGGCCTGGCCGTGGTCCTGGTGGGGGAGGACCCGGCAAGCCAGGTCTATGTCCGTTCCAAGGGCAAGGCGACGGTCGCGGCAGGCATGGCCAGCTTCGAGCACAGGCTGCCCGCCGACGCCGCGCAGGAAGAGCTGCTCGCCCTGGTGGACCGGCTGAACGCCGATCCGGCGGTCGACGGCATCCTTGTCCAGTTGCCCTTGCCCAGGCACCTCGACGAACAGGCGGTGGTCGACCGGATCAGCCCGAGCAAGGATGTCGATGGCCTCACCCCGGTCAGCACGGGTCGCCTCGCGCTGGGCCTGCCCGGCCTGGTGCCGTGCACGCCGCTGGGCTGCCTGATGCTGCTCAAGGACCGGCTGGGAAGCCTTTCCGGCCTCGACGCCGTGGTCATCGGCCGCTCGATCCTGGTCGGCAAGCCGATGGCGCAGCTCCTCTTGGGCGAAAGCTGCACGGTCACCGTCGCGCACAGCCGCACGCGCAACCTTGAGGAGGTGGTCCGCCGCGCCGACATCGTCGTCGCCGCGGTCGGCCGTCCCGAGATGGTCAAGGCGGACTGGATCAAGCCCGGCGCAACGGTGATCGACGTCGGGATCAACCGCCTGCCGCCGGCCGAAGAGGGCGGGAAGGGCCGTCTGGTCGGGGATGTCGACTTTGCCGATGTCGCCACGGTCGCCGGCGCGGTCACGCCGGTACCTGGGGGCGTCGGGCCGATGACTATCGCCGTCCTGCTGCGCAATACGGTGGTCGCGGCCTTCCGCAACGAAGGTCGGCCGCTGGCCGAGGGCGTGATCTGATGCGCGCCACCGCGGCGCTGGCGCTCGTCATGGCGCTGGCTGCCGCGGCAGTGTCGGCGCAACCCGCCGATGGCGGCCGCGGCGGGCGGGGGCCCCGCCAGACCTATGCCAATCCCAGCGCCGTGATCGCCGCCGACCTCGCGCTGAGCCGTGCTGCACGGGAGAAGGGACAATGGCGGGCCTTGCGCGATGCTGCGGCTCCGGGCGCCCTGCTGTTCGCGCCCCAAGCAGTCGATGCCGCGACTTGGTTGAGGCGCCAGCCCGAGCCCGCCGCGCCCGAACGCTGGCAGCCGCGCGCGGTCTGGATGAGCTGCGACGGCGCCTATGCGGTCAGCCGCGGCGCCTGGACGCGCGGGGACGAGAGCGGCGAATATGTCGTCGTCTGGGAACGGCAGAAGAAGGGTCGCTGGAAGTGGCTGCTGCGCGAGGAGGGCGGAGCCGCCGACCTGGGCGAATCGCCCGAAATGATCGCGGGAACGGTCGCGGAATGTTCAGGCCTGCCGCGCCGCCGGCCATCGGAGAATGCGGAGCGGCTCGATCCCGCGAATGCCATATCCGCTGACCGCAGCTTGCGGTGGACGGTGCAGGCGGCTCCCGATTGCTCGCGCGCGATTTCCGTGGAGGCATGGGACGGAAGGGTTTTCGCCACCGTCTTTACGGCGCGGCGCGATCCGCCACCAGGGGGCTGCGGCTAGGTCCGGGCGCTTCTGCTTTCCTCAGGCAAAAGAAAGGGCGCGCGGACCGAAGTCCAGCGCGCCCGATCTCGTGTAATTCGCCGAAGCGAAGATTACATCTTCTTCGCGGCTTCCGAAGCGGCAGCAGCAGCGTCGGTGGCAGCGCCCGCAGCAGCGGCAGCAGCGTCGGTGGCGGCGGCAGCGGCGTCGGTGGCGGCATCCGAAGCGGCGACAGCGGCGTCGGTGGCGACGGCGGCAGCGTCCGAAGCAGCGGCTTCAGCGGTGGTGGCGGCGGCGTCTTCGGTCTTCTGCGAGCAAGCCGAGAGAGCGAGAGCGGCGCCAGCAACGGCGGCAGCGAGAACGATCTTGCGCATGTATGGTAATCCTTGAACAGCGAGTGGACCACGCGCGGCACATGTCTACAAGAGACGGCGGGCCCCGCGGAAAGCCTACTGCAAGAGTAGACTTCGCGCGTCAATTAATCGTCTTGGCGCGGTGATGCAAGCGCTAGTCGCGAATCACGAAATTCGCGCAGCTTGTCAGTGACGGGCTGTGTAGGATCCAATTGTGTCCAAGGTATGACCGGGAGCGGCGGCGACGCGCGGTTTTTGCCGCAGTGCTGGCGTTCCCCCAAGTGCCTGCTAAACCGCCGAAATGGAATCTCGGCAGCACCTCTATCTGGTCGATGGATCGGCCTATATCTTCCGCGCCTACCATCGCCTGCCCCCGCTCACGAATCCCCGCGGCGTCCCGGTCGGTGCGGTCTATGGCTATACCACCATGCTGTGGAAGCTGGCCGATGACCTCAACAAGGCGGACGGCCCGACGCATCTGGCCGTGATCCTGGACAAGGGCAGCACTTCGTTCCGCAATGCCCTTTACGATCAGTACAAGGCGAACCGCCCGCCGCCGCCGGAGGACCTCGTCCCCCAGTTTCCGCTGATTCGCGACGCGACGCGGGCCTTCAGCCTGCCCTGCATCGAGGAAGACGATCTCGAGGCGGACGACCTCATCGCCTCCTACGCGCGCGAGGCGACCCGGCGCGGGTGGGACGTCACCATCGTTTCCTCGGACAAGGATCTGATGCAGCTCGTCGGGAAATGCGACGAGGGCGAGTCGGGCGGCCCTGGCGGCTGCATCGACATGCTCGATACGATGAAGAACCAGCGCATCGACGTGCCCGAAGTGGTCGAGAAGTTCGGGGTTCCGCCAGAGCTGGTGGGCGACGTGCTCGCCCTGATGGGCGATTCGGTCGACAACATCCCCGGCATCCGCGGCATCGGACCGAAGACCGCGACCAAGCTGATCCAGGAACATGGCAGCCTGGAAGGCGCGCTGGCCGCCGCGCCGACGATGAAGGCGGGCAAGCTGCGCGAAAGCCTGATCGAGCAGGCAGAGATGGCGCGGCTGTCGCGCGTGCTGGTCCAGTTGAAGGAAGATTGCCCCCTGCCGATCCCGCTGGAGGATTTCGCGCTCACCGCGATTCCCCCCGATCCGCTCGCGGCCTTCCTGGAGGAGCACGGCTTCACCAGCCTGCTGCGCCGACTCGGCGCCGGGGCGGGCAGCCCTGGTCCGGCGACCCAGCTCAATCCGCCCAAGGCCGTGAACGCCGCCGCGCCCGCCGCGCCGCAGGGATCGCGCCAGCCACTGCCCGAGATGCCGGCGGTTGACCTGGACGCCTATGAATGCGTCCAGACAGCAGAGGCGTTGCAGCGCTGGATCGACCGGGCGTTCGCCGCGCGAGTCGTCGCCATCGATACCGAAACCTCGATGCTCGATGCGATGCGCGCCGATCTTGCCGGGATCAGCCTGGCGCTCGGGCCGAACGATGCCTGCTATATTCCCCTTGGCCACGGCAGCAGCGACATGTTCGCGGAAACGGC
>CAZFPW010000043.1:0-3019 GCA_964520765.1 uncultured Novosphingobium sp. | reverse complement strand
TTCTGCCTCGACGCCGGGCGGCAGGAGGAAGGGATCGGTGGCGGTCACGGCATGGATGAGCTTGCTACCCGTCACCTCGGCCATACGACGCTGACCTTCAAGGAGATCTGCGGATCGGGCAAGAAGGCCATTCCCTTCGGTGAGGTCCCGCTCGATCGCGCGACGCGCTACGCCGCCGAGGACGCCGACGTGACCTGGCGGCTCCACCGCCTGCTCCGCCCGCGCCTGGCCGAGGAGGGCGGCACGCGGATCTACGAGCGGGTCGATCGCCCACTGATTCCCGTGGTGGCCGAGATGGAGCGCAACGGCATCAAGGTCGACCGCGACCGGCTCGCCCACCTTTCCACCGAGTTCGCCCAGGAGATCGCCCGAGTCGAATGCGAGGTCTTCGGCATCTGCGGCCAGGAGTTCACCATCGGCAGTCCCAAGCAGCTTGGCGAAATCCTGTTCGACAAGATGGGCTACAAGGGCGGGAAGAAGGGCAAGAGCGGCCAGTATTCGACCGATCAGTCGGTGCTCGAAGGCCTGGCGGCGCAGGGGGCCGAGGTCGCGACCAAGGTGCTCGAATGGCGCCAGCTCTCCAAGCTGCGCTCGACCTATACCGAGGCGCTGCAGGCCGCGATCAATCCGAACACCGGGCGCGTCCATACCAGCTACAGCCTCGTCGGGGCGCAGACGGGGCGGCTGTCCTCGACCGATCCGAATCTCCAGAACATCCCGATCCGCACCGAGATCGGCCGGCAGATTCGCGATACCTTCGTCGCGGAGCCGGGCAACGTGATCCTCGCGGCCGACTACAGCCAGATCGAGCTGCGCCTGGCCGCCCACATGGCCGACGTGCCGACCCTCAAGGAGGCCTTCGCGGCTGGCGAGGACATCCACGCCCGCACCGCGCTGGAGATGTTCGGGCATGTCGACCGCGACACCCGCGGCCGGGCCAAGACGATCAACTTCGCGATCCTCTACGGCATCTCGCGCTGGGGCCTGGGCACGCGGCTAGGCGTGCCGGCGGACGAGGCCCAGGCGATGATCGACCGCTATTTCGAGCGCTTTCCCGGCATCCAGCGCTACATCGTCCACACGCTGGAGACCGTGCGCGAGCGCGGCTATTCGGAGACGCTGTTCGGCCGCAAGACCTGGTTTCCGCGGATCAATTCCAAGAATCAGGCGGAGCGGCAAGGCAGCGAGCGGGCCGCGATCAACGCGCCGATCCAGGGAACCAGCGCGGATATCATCAAGCGCGCCATGGCACGGATGCCCCCCGCCCTGGCCGAGGCCGGCCTGCCCGACGTCAGGATGCTGCTCCAGGTTCACGACGAGCTGGTCTTCGAGCTGCCTGAAGGCGACGTCGCCGCCGCGACTCCGGTGATCCAGCGGACAATGGCCGAAGCGGCCGCGCCGGCGGTCGTCCTGGACGTGCCCCTGGGGGTCGAAGTGGGCTTCGGGGCGAGCTGGGGCGCGGCCCATTGACGGGGATGCTGCGCCGGCGATTGAGACTCCAGCCGGGCGCCCTGCTGGCCCTCGCGGTCGTGGCCCTTGGCCTGGTCGGCGGGGTTGCGCTCATCCTCTCGACGATCCGCGCCGAGCAGGCCCACCGCGCCCAGGCTGTGCGAAGCAACGAACTGATCGTGCTGCTGCGCGACCTGTCGCGGGACACGGTCAACGCCGAGACCGGGCAGCGCGGTTATTTCATCACGCTCGATCGGCGTTACCTCGCTCCTTACGAGACCGCGACCCTGCGCGCGCCCGAGGTGCTCAAGCGCCTGAGGGCGCTGGCCGCACAGTCCGAGGACCCGAGGGAGACCGAACTCGTCGCGCGGATCGAGCAGCTTACCGCCCAGAAGTTTGCCGAGCTGCATCGCAGCGTCGCGATCATCCGGGACGGCGACCTGGCCGAGGCGCGGCGCGTGATCCTGACCGACGACGGGCAGGATACGATGGAGAACCTGCGTCTCGCCATCGGTGAGCTGGAGGACCGCGAGCGCGCCCGGCTCGATGCGGCGCGGGCCGAGACCGTCGCCAGCGAGGAGCGCGTGGAGCCGCTCCTGCTGGCCCTGCTGGTGCTGATCCTGGTATCGATCGGCCTGGCGCTTAGCCTGGCGCTCCGCAATGCCGATGCCGAGGCGCGCGCCGCCCACGCCGCCGATCTTGCCGCGGCGCGCGACCGGGCGGACCTCCTGGCCCAGGAACTCAGCCACCGGGTAAAGAACCTGTTCGCCGTGGTCCTGGCGCTCATTCGCATGAGCGCCCGTGACAATCCCGCTGCCAAGCCGGTGGCGGAGAAGATCGCCGACCGCGTGACGGCGCTGCTGCGGGCGCAGGAGCTTACTCAGGGCGCGGGCGCGCGGGGTCAGGTCGATCTGGCGCGGCTCGTCGAGACCGTTCTTGCGCCCTATCGTTCGGATCAAAGCCTCAGCGACGTCGATGGCCCTGCTCTCAAGCTCGCGGAACGGCAGACCACGCCGCTCGGCATGATCCTGCATGAGCTTGTCACCAACTGCGTGAAATATGGCGCCTGGTCGCAGCCCGGCGGCAGGCTGGAGCTACGGTGGACCTGCCCCCCGCAGGAGGGCCTGCACCTCAACTGGCGCGAGCATTGTCCTGAAGCGATCACGCCGCCGGGGGAACGGACCGGCTTCGGCAGCACCTTGCTCGAAGGATCGATGCGCCAGCTTTCGGGCGAACTGACCCGCACCTTCCATCCCGACGGGATCGAGGTGCGGATCGTCGTTCCCTTGCCGAAGGCCGATTAGCCCGGAAGGGGGTCAGCCGTGCTTGCTCTCGCGAGTCGAGCTGACCATGCCGGGGGCCAGGAAACCGATCGGCTCGACTTCCATCGCCCGCCGCTTCAGCTCGCCCTTCATCTTGGCGTATTCCGCTTCCATCTCGGGCGTGACCGTCGCGCGCGAATCGGCGAGGGCGTCGGTGAAATCCTCCGCCGTCACGCTGACCACTTCAGCGCCGCGCTTGCGGATCGCGATCAGGCCGGCGCGGCGCACCACGTCCTCCAGGTCCGCGC
>CAZFPW010000042.1:4998-14156 GCA_964520765.1 uncultured Novosphingobium sp. | reverse complement strand
GATGCAGCGCTTCGAAGCCCTCGAAGTGCGCCCGCTGCTTCTGCATTTCCCGCCAAGCCGCCCGCCGCGATTCGACCGCGGCCGGATCGAAGCCCGGCGGCGGTGACGGCATGGAGGATTCCCAGGTGCGGATCAGGCGGAAGCGACTATCGCGATCGAACAGGTACTGGAAATAGGTCGTGCCCGAACGCGGCAGGCCCATCAGGAACACCGGGGCTTCGATCGGCTCCTCCCCGATCTCGGGATAGTCGCGCAACCACTTCTGGCTTTCCAGCCGATTGGTCGCGTCCATCAGCAGGGTCGCGCGAATCCGCGCCTCTCCCGCTTCGGACAAGGGAAAGGTTTCCCCGATGGCCGCGATCAGCCGCGCGAGATTGCCCGCAGCGGTCGGATCGCCATCGGAAATTCCGACCCGGCTTTCCGCCTCGGCCATGATCGCTGCTGCATCGAGCATGTTCGTACTGTCCCTCCATTGCCGCATTCACGAGACGGCTTGCTTCGCCGTTATCGCTCGGCAATATTCGGCAAATGCCGAATATGTCAAATCCTGTCCCAAGCCCCGACCAGCGCCGCTTCATCGAGGATATGGCCGCCTTGCTGACGCCCTGGGGCATGCAGCCCGGCACGGCCAGCCTCTACGCCTATCTCCTGCTATGCGACGAGCCCCGGACGCTCGACGCCATCGCCGAAGCGCTGGGCATGGCCAAGAGCACCGCCAGCGTCGCGGCCCGCGCGCTTGAGCAGTTCGGTCTGGCCCGGCGCCATGGCGAGGCTGGAAGCAAGCGGTTGCGTTATGCCGCGTCCGATTCCTATTCCGGCTTCCTCGCCGCCCAGGCGCGCCTGCTCGACGATATCGGCCGGCTGGCGGAATCCCGTGCCCATGCCGTGGTCGAGGGCGAAACCTTGCGCCGGCTGCGCTATCTCGCCTCTTTCCACCGCAAGATGGCGGCCGCGATCACCGGCAGGATCGCGGAACTCTCGGACGAATTCCTGCGTCACGGCCCCGACGAAGACCTACGCTAGCCCGGAACCGACGAAACCGAAACGGCGGGGAGCCCCCCGTTTGCGCCCCGCAATGTTATTGCAATTGAGAATCGTTCGTATTATCGGCCGGTCCACTTCCTGCCGGAGGATGCTTTTCCAGCGCCCGTCAGGTCCGCAATCGCGAGCACGTATCTAGGGCACCGGCGCCATGTCGAAGATCCAGGTTGGAACCAGGCCGTTCTGGGCACGGCAGCTCCGCCAGTGGCACTGGATCAGCTCGGCCATCTGCCTGATCCTGATGCTGATGTTCGCAGTGACCGGGGTGACGCTCAATCACGCCGACCTGTTCGAAAGCAGCCGGAAGAGCGTCGTCCGCGAGGTTCCGCTGCCGGCTCCGCTGGCCGACCAGCTTTCCCGGCTCGACCAGGGAGCCACGGTGCCCAGCCCGCTGGTCGACGAAATCCGCCGCCTGACGGACGCCGACCTGTCGGCTCGCCAGGTCGACAACCAGTACGGCGAGATGGTCTTCGACCTTGCCGCCCCCGGACGCGACCGGGTGCTGACGATCGACCTCAACGCGCGGCAGATGATCTACGAGGTCACCGACCGCGGCATGGTCGCGCTGCTCAACGATCTGCACAAGGGACGCCATTCGGGCTCCGCCTGGAAGTTCCTGATCGACCTTTCCGCGGCGTTCTTCGTGATCTTCGCGCTGACCGGGTTCGGCCTCCTCGCGCTCCATGCGCGCGGGCGCCCTTCGACCTGGCCGCTCACCGCGCTCGGGCTCGTCGCCCCGGTCGTGGTGTTTCTTCTCCTCGTTCACTGACAGAAGGATTCCGTCCCTTGCGTACATCCCTCTCGCTCGTCGCGGCCACGGTGGCCGTCGCCGCCGCGGATACGGCGCTCGCCGCCAGCGCGACCGTCACGCTCGAAATCCCCCGGCTCAACGTCCAGCCCTATCGCAAGCCCTACGTAGCGGTATGGCTGGAAGATGCGGCTGGCAAGCAGGTGAAGATGGCCGCGGTGTTCCACGACCAGGCCCGAATCGGCGCCCGCTGGCTGCCCGATCTTCGCACCTGGTGGCGGGTCGGGGGCCGGGCCATGAACATGCCCGCCGACGGTATTTCGCGCCCCACTCAGGCGCCCGGCCGCCACACCGTGACCGTTTCCGGCCTCGAAGGCCTGGCGCCCGGACGCTATTCGGTCGTCGTCGAAGCGGCGCGCGAAAAGGGCGGACGCGAATTGATCAAGGTCCCGTTCGAATGGCGGGCCGGCCGGCGAGCATCCGGTTCGGCGAAGGGTAATGCCGAACTCGGAACGATCTCCGTTTCCGTCCAGCCCTGACCTGACCATGGCTTCGCCCGCCGTGGCCGCCGGCCGCGCGAACGACGACTTGCTGCTGCTGCCGCCCGAGGTCGCGCCAGCGCCCCACTGTCCCGAGGGCGTGGAGCTGACCTTCGGCGGGGCTATCTTCGGCACGACCTGGATGGTCCGCCTGATCGCCGAACCGGCGGCAGCCGAGGGTTTGAGCGACGCGCTCAAGCAGCGTTGCGCGGAAGAGCTGAGGCGGATCGACCTGCAGATGAGCCCATGGATCGGCGATTCCACGCTGAGCCGCTACAACGCGCTCACGCCGGGCGACGCGATGGTCCTGCCCGAACCGATGCGCGCCGTCGTCAGCGAGGCGGTAGCGCTGCATGCGCTGACCGAGGGCGCGTTCGACCCGTTCCTGGGCGCGGTGACGGACCTATGGGGCTTTGGCCCCAAGGCCGTCTCCGAAGGGCTGGCCGACCCCGGTGAATGCGCGCGGTTGCAAGGCCTGATGGCGGGGACGCGGCCGCATTGGGACGGACGGAGCCTCGAACGCCGCGGCGGCTTCGCGCTCGACCTGTGCGGCATCGCCAAGGGCCATGCGGTCGACGCGCTGCACGATCTCGTTCGGGCGGCACCGGGCGTCGTGGCCGTCCTGGTGGAGATCGGGGGCGAAGCCAAGGGATTCGGGATCAAGCCCGATGCGCTGCCCTGGTGGCTCGAGCTGGAATGGCCCGGCGTCACGGGCTCGCGCAGGATGCTCGCCGCGCTACATGGCTGGGCCTGCGCGTCCTCCGGCAGCGACGTGCGCTACTTCCTGCATGAGGGCCGGCGCTATTCGCACAGCATGGACCCGCTCACCGCGCAGCCCAGCGAGAGCGACCTGCGCGGCGCAAGCGTGTTCGACCCGCGCTGCGCGCGTGCCGACGCCCTGGCGACCGCTCTCGTCGTCATGGGCCGCGAACAGGCACTCGCATTCGCGGACCGGCATGCCATCCCGTGCCTGCTGATCCCCGCCGCCTCAAGTGCTCGCCCGGCCCTGAGCGCCGCGCTGAAGGAATGGGCGGCCGATGCCTGACGATCCGCTCCGCCTCAGCCAGGATACCGCCGATTGGGCCTGGTCCCTGGGGCTTGTCGTGCTCTGGCTCCTCCTGACGATCATGATCTTCGCCCGGCGCGCGCGCGGGCCGTCCGCCGCCGCCCGCGCCCTCGTCGTCCATGCCTCGCAGACCGGCCATGCCAGCGATCTGGCCCAGCAGGCCCAGCTCCGCATCGAGGCGAGCGGAACCGCCTGCGCGCTCATCGAGGCCGACAACCTTACCCGCGAACTTCTCGCCTCCGCGCAGCTCGTGGTCTTCGTCGCCTCGACCACCGGCGAAGGCGAGGCTCCCGACAATGCCCGCCGGTTCGAGCGCGACCTGCTGAGCGGCGAGGCCGATCTTTCCGGCAAGCAGATCGCCGTCCTGGCCCTGGGCGATCGGCGTTATAGCCACTTCTGCGGCTTTGGCCGGCGCATCGCCGACTGGGCCCGGGGGAACGGAGCCGAACTGCTCTTCCCCTGCGTGGCGGTCGACGATCTCGGCGCGGCCGACCTCGCGATCTGGGACCTCCACCTGACCGCCGCCGGCTATCCGGCGAGCGCCGCGCCGGCCGCCGAAGCCGAAACGCGCTGGCAAGTCGCGACCTGCACCCAGGTCGCCGGCCCCAGCCGCGACCGCGCGGGCGATCTCACCAGCGACGGCCTGTTCAGGATCACCCTGCGCCCTGCCGAAGGCGCGATGCCGGGCTGGGAAATCGGTGACCTGTTCGAACTGCGCACGCCCGACGGCCACTTGCGCGACTATTCGATCGCCAGCCTGCCGGGGGACGATGCAATCCTGCTCTTCGTCCGCCGGGTGGTCGGCAACGGCATCGCCGGCGTGGGTTCCGGCCATCTCACCCAGGCCGAGCCGGGCTCGGCGCGCATCGAGGGCCGCCTGCGCAGCCACCGCTCGTTCCGCCCGCCGACCGGCCAGGGGCCGTTACTGGCCATCGGCGCCGGCTCGGGCTGGGCGGGGCTGCGGCCCCACCTGCTGCATGCGATGGCGCTGCGCCAGCCATGCCGCCTCGTCTTCGGGGAGCGCGCCGCCGAGACCGAAAGCCCGATCCTGGCCGAAATGCGCGGCTGGCAGGGCGAAGGCCGGCTCCACCGACTCGACCTTGCCCTGTCGCGGCCGGACGGCGCCGGCGGTCCCTACGTCCAGCACGTGCTGGCCGGAGCCAGGGCGGACATCGCCGGTTTCCTGGGAGAAACGGGCCGAATCGTCATCTGCGGCCGGATGGCCATGGGGGAACAGTGCCTGGCCGAACTGGCCGGAATCCTGGGAGGCGGGTGGCTGGAGCGCGCCCGCGAAGACGGGCGACTGCTGCGCGATCTCTACTGATCGCAGCGACCTTTCCACACTGCCCCAATTCCCCGTTGCAATGCACCAAAAGCGGGCCTAAGGGGCATCACCTGCGAATGAGAATGAGAATCACTCGCAACTGAGTCCTGATGGGGGTCTTTTCATGCTTATGAGTTCTAATCGGAAGTTCGTGCTGCTGGGTTCCGCCGCGTTGGCCCTGGCCTGGTCCGGCTCTGCGCTGGCACAGGATGCCGCGCCGCAAGGTGAAGACGGCGAATTCCTCGGAACGATCGACATCGGCGAAAGCACGCGTGCGATCCAGACCGAGACGGCCACGCCCGTGACCATCATCACCCGCAAGGAGATCGAGGAGCGGCAAGCGAACACGATCGCCGAACTGATCGACTCGATCCCCGGCGTGACCCTGATCAACGGCGGCACGCCGATCGGCTCGGGCATCAACATCCGCGGCTTCGGCGCCAACGGCACCTACGGCACCGACCAGAAGGTGCTCGTCATGGTCGACGGCGCGACGACTGGTTCGCAGGAGCTATACCGGATCGGCACCCAGCTCTTCACCGATCCCCTGCTCTACAAGAGCGTCGCGGTGAACCGCGGCACGGTGGGCAGCTTCGAATACGGCTCGGGCGTGATCGGCGGCGTCGTCCGCCTGGAGACCAGCGACGCGTCGGACCTGCTGCGGGGCAAGACCGGCATCACCCTGGCCCAGACGCTGAGCGGCCAGACCAACAGCGCCGGCTTCGTCACCTCGACCACCATCGCGGCCATGCCGACCGAACAGTTCGAATTCCTCGCCAACTACACCTGGCGCGAACTCGGCCTGCAGAAGGACGGCAACGGCAACGTGATCGGCAACAGCGCGTTCGGCCTGCCCAGCTTCCTGGTGAAGGGCGCCTTCCACTTCGGCGCTGACAACGCCCACACGATCAAGGCGAGCTATACCCAGACCAAGACCAGCGAGCGCGACAAGCCTTATGACAGCTTCGGCACCTCGGGCACCGGGTTCGGCAATGTGGACCGCGACACCAACTCCCAGACGCTGACCGTCGGCTATTACTACAAGCCGGTGGGCAACGACGCGATCGACCTGAGCTTGGTCTACTCCTACGCCAACCAGGAGATCGAGCAGAGTGCGACTCCCACCGACCCCACCAACGCGCTGCTCAATGCCGACCATCGCTACCAGACCTCGAAGATCACGCTCAAGAACGCGTCGATCTTCTCGACCGGGTCGATCCGCCACAACCTGCGCGTCGGCCTGGAATACATCGACATCAAGCGGCTCAACGCCAGCAGCGCGCCGGGCGGCACGGATCGCCGGATGGCCGCCTTCATGGTCGACGACATCACCCTGGCCCGCGGTCTGACCGTGAGCCCGGCGGTCCGCTGGGAAAGCTCGTCGATCAAGGGAACCAACGGGGCGAGCTATTCGAACGAGGAATGGATGGGCGGCGTTTCCGCGCGCTATGAACTCCCCTTCGGCCTCGCCGTGTTCGGAAGCTGGGCGACCACCAAGAGCCTGCCGATCCTCGACGACCTGGACCAGCCTGCGGCGTTCATGACGCGAGCGGAACGCGGCAGGACCTGGGAAGTGGGCGGTTCGTTCAACCGCGTCGGCCTGCTGACCGAAAACGATCGCCTGGCGATCAAAGTCAACTACTACGACACCCATGTCGACGGGAACACGTCCTACTCGGCGACCGGCGCCACGCCCGTCACCGATATCTTCCTGAAGGGCTGGGAGCTTGAGGCTTCCTACGCCACGCCGAGCGGTTTCTACCTGGATTTCAACGGAAACATCGTCAGCGGGCGGACCTTCCGCGCCGCCAACGGCCTGCGCGAAGATTGGACCAACCTGCCCAACAACACCTATCAGGTCTCGGTCGGCAAGCGCTTCGGCACCCTGTTCGACATCCGGTGGGAAGCCACCTTCGCCGAAGAGCTGGTGCGCCGGACCGGAGCCGGGCCGACCGTCACCACCAAGCCGGGCTTCAACGTGCACTCGATCCGTGCGTCGTTCTCGCCGAAGCTCGACCTGCTCAAGGCCCTGGTGTTCCGCGCCAGTGTCGAGAACCTGTTCGACACCTACTATACCTCCGCCCTGGCGACCCGGCCCGCGCCGGGACGCACCGTCAAGGGCGGCATCTCGGTCCAGTTCTGACGCGCGCGCCGGCCCGGCTTGCCGGGCCGGCCTTCGCGGCAGCCCCCGTGCTCCCGTCAAGGCGACAGCGATGCCAGCAGCAAGCTTTCCGAAAAGCCTGATCCCGGACGGCCTCACCAAGGAAAAGGCCGTCTCGCTGGGGGCCTCGATCGCTGTCAACCTGGCCATGATCGTCGCCTTCGCCAGCATCGCGGACATCGGCGTGGAGGAGGTTCAGAAGGGCGCCTCGCTGGTCGTCGTCGGCCTGACCGGCGGAGAGGCGGCGAAGGAAGCCCCCCAGGCGCAGAAGGCGCCGTCGCAACCGGCCCCGCCCCCGGTCAGCGAACCCAAGCCCCCCGCGCCAGCGCCTGATTTCGCCCGGCAGGACGAAAAGCCGCTCCAACCCAAGGTCGCGCTGCTCGAAAGGTCGGAGCCGGTCGCGGAGCGCACCGACGCATCGCCCATCCGCCCGCAATCGGAAGCCGACTCTTCCGAACAGATGATGCGGGAGGCGGCCGAACGGCAGCGCCGGGCCCAGGAAGCCGCTCGCGCCCGCGCCGCCGAGCAGGCCCAGAACGAGGCCAAGGCCGCCGCCAGCAATCAAGCCGAGGCCCGTAGCGGTGGCGGCGGCAACTACAAGGGCGTGCTTTATCAGCATCTCATGCGCTTCCGCCGGCCCAACACGATCGGCGCGGGAACGGTTATGGTGCGCCTCTCCCTCAACGACAACGGCGGCGTGCAGGACGTGGGCATAGCGCGCAGTTCCGGCTCGGCGGCTTTCGACCGCGAGGCCATGCAGATGGTCCGCCGCGCCAACCCCTTTCCCAAGCCTCCGCCGGGCGCCGGCCGGAATTTCGTTTTCGCGATCGAAGGAAAATGACCGTCGGCATGGCCTGACGCCACTGCACGATTGACATCGCCTTAGGATCGCATCAACTGCTACTGACTCGCATTATTATACAGGGAGACCACGACATGACGACCTTCCAGCTCCGCCGATGGGCGCCGGCGTTCGCGCTTGGCCTCCTCGCGGGGATTCCGGCGGCGGCCCAGGCGCACACCGCCTACCTGCTGCCCAACCTGTTCTCCGCGAACATGGAAAACCGGGTGACGGTCGAAAGCTCCTTTGCCGAGCACTTCTTCCGCCCCGAGCTGGCGGTGGATTCGGACGATTGGCACGTCCTCCTGCCCGACGGCACGCGCGCGCCCTTCGCCAACATCGCCAAGCTGCGCCAGGTCGTCGTGCTCGAAAGCGATCTCAAGCAGGAAGGCACCTATCGCTTCACCTCCGGCGTGCGCCGCGGCCGGATGGGCAAGCTCGCGCTCGTCGACGGCAAGTGGCAGCCGGTCCGGGGCGAGGCTCCGGCCGGCGCGCAGATCCGCACGACCCAGACCGAAACCGTCTCGGACGTCTACGTCTCCAAGAAGGGCCCGACCCGCGCCCCGGTCGACGTGCAGATCGGCCGCCTGCTGATCCACCCCGTGACCCATCCCAGCGACATCGCGGTGGACGGCAAGTTCGACCTGGCGATCCTGTTCGACGGCAAGCCCCTGCCCGGCGTGAAGCTGGAGATCGATCGCGGCGGCCAGGACTATGACGAGACCAGCGGCCATCGCGAGGTCACGACCGGCCCCGACGGCCGCGCCTCGCTCACCTTCGACAAGGCCGGGGTCTATGTCGTCATGGCCCGGCATCGCGCCGACGCCCCCGCCGGCTCGGAAACCGACGAGCGCAGCTACACCACCGCGCTGACCTTCGAAGTCCAGCGCTGATCCACCATTTCCATAGGAGGGAAACAACCATGAAATCGATTAAAGCCTCGGCCCTTGCGGCCCTTATCGTCGCCGCCGCGCCCGTCGCCCTGACGGCGCAGAACGCCGCCCGGACGCCCAACGCCCCGGCTGCCCAGAACGCGCCCCGCGCCAATGCCGGCGCCAATACCGGCGGTGGCGGCGGCGGGCACAGCAAGCGCGAATTCGTGGAAACCTACGACGCCAACAAGGACGGCAAGGTCTCCAAGCAGGAATTCACGGCAAAGCGGACCGAAGACCATAAGGGCCTGGACCTCAACGGCAACGGCTCGGTGAACGAGCTGGAATATGTCAACGAGTACATCTTCCGCCTCGACAAGGAGCTGGCCGAGCGGCGCGCCCGCCAGATCCGCCAGGCTCACTTCCGCTTCGTCGTGCTAGACACCAACAAGGACGGCGTCCTCTCGCTCGAGGAATACAACGCCTCGGGCGACCGCATGTTCTCGCGTCTCGACACCACGCAAGACGGCAATGTCGACACCACCGACACGGCGACGAACTACTGA
>CAZFPW010000042.1:2482-4898 GCA_964520765.1 uncultured Novosphingobium sp. | reverse complement strand
GACAGGGGCTGGCGCATGATATCCTCCAGCGAATACCTGCCGAGCACCGCCGCGAAAGCAGCCGAAGCCTGATCGAGCACACCCGGCAGGCTGCACCGGCGCACTAGCCGGCATGAGGAACAGTCGACCATCGGGCACGGCGGCTCCATCGTCCGGATCACCTTCCCAATATTGATCTCACGCGGCGGACGGGCGAGCCGAATGCCCCCGCCCCGCCCGCGCAAGGTGTCGATGAAGCCGGCGCGCGCCAGCTCGTTCGCGATCTTCATGAGATGGGTGCGCGAGATGCATTGCGCTTCCGCCACGGCCGCGATCTGCGCGCGCCGTTCCCCGCAGCCCGCAAGGTAGATCAGCAGGCGCAAGGCATAGTCGGCATGGCGCGTCAATTGCATCGGCGGATGGGCCCTCTTCTCCTGCCCCCCGGGCCTTATCCCAGAGCGCTGTCACCCTTTTTGACTCCCGTCAAAGTCACCCCCTCATCCCCCGGATAAGTGGAGTTTCATCTTCATCTTTCGGCGGGAGCCTTCATGTACTGCGTGCAATGCGAACAATCGAACAAGGGCGGATGCGCCGTCAAAGTCGGCTCCTGCGGCAAGACCGCGACGGTCGCCGACCGGCAGGACGTGCTCCTGCGGCTGATGCAGGGCGTCTCCGCCTATGCCTCGCGAGCCGCGCAGGCCGGCGCCCGCGATGCCGAGATCGACGCCTTCACGCCCCATGCCTGGTTCACGACGCTGACCAACGTCAATTTCGACGACGACCGCATCACCGGGCTGGTCCATCGCGCACTGGAGATGCGCGACGCCGCCCGGCGCCTCGCCCAGGATGCCGGGGCGGACCTGTCGGACCTGCCCGAGCCCGCCGTATGGAACCCCGGTTGGACCGCCGAGGAACTGGCCGAGGCCGCTCCCTTCGCCGCCATCCAGCGGTTCATGGACCGCGACGGCCCGTCCATCGTCGGCCTGCGCAACCTGATCCTCTACGGCCTCAAGGGCACGGCCGCCTATAGCGAGCACGCCCGCGTCCTGGGCAAGGAAGCGGCGGCGGTCAGCGCCGAGTTCCACCGCATCTCGGCCTTCCTCGCCACCGATCCGGCCGACATGGACGCCCTGCTGACGGAAGCCCTGGCGGTCGGCGCCCTGAACCTCAAGGTGATGGAACTGCTCGACGCCGCCAATACCGAGCGCTTCGGCCACCCGGAGATCACCCAGGTCCGGATGAGCCCGGTCGCCGGCAAGTGCATCCTGGTCTCGGGCCACGACCTGCGCGACCTCGACGCGCTGCTCGCCCAGACCGAGGACAAGGGCATCAACGTCTACACCCATGGCGAGATGCTGCCGGCCAACGCCTATCCCGGCCTCAAGAAGTACCCCCATCTGGTCGGCAACTACGGCGGTGCCTGGCAGGACCAGCAAAAGGACTTCGCGGCCTTCCCCGGCGCGATCCTGATGACCTCCAACTGCCTCATCAATCCCGAGATCAAGGGCTATGCGGACCGCATCTTCACCGCCGGGCCGGTGGGCTGGCCGGGCATCGCCCATATCGCGGACGAGGACTTCGCCCCCGTGATCGCCTCCGCGCTGGCCCAGCCGGGCTTTGCCGAGGACGCGCCCGAACAGCGCATCCCCGCCGGCTTCGCGCGCAACACGGTGATGAGCGTGGCCGACACGCTGCTCGGCATGATCAAGGACGGGGATGTCAAGAACCTGTTCCTCATCGGCGGCTGCGACGGCGCGCGCGGCGGGCGCAACTACTTCCACGACCTCGCCATGGCGACGCCGGACGACAGCCTGGTGCTGACGCTGGGCTGCGGCAAGTTCCGCTTCAACCGCGAGGACATGGGCGAGATCAAGGGCGTGCCCCGCGTGCTGGACATGGGCCAGTGCAACGACGCCTATTCCGCGATCCAGGTGGCCAGCGCGGTCGCGGGCGCGCTCGGCGTCGGGGTCAATGACCTGCCCCTGCACTATGCGATCAGCTGGTTCGAGCAGAAGGCGACCGCCGTGTTGCTCTCCATGCTCCACCTCGGCATCCGCCGCATCCACCTCGGCCCGACGCTGCCGCAGTTCCTTACCCCGGAAGTCCTCTCCGTGCTGGTCGACACGTTCGACATCCGGCCGACCGGCAATGTCCAGGAGGACCTCGACCGCATGCTGATGGCGGCCTGACCGCCAGCATACTGCTCCACGCGCTTCCCCGTAGCGCGTGGAGGACAACGGCTTCTTCACGCATCTTGCCTCTTGCGTGAAGGAGCCGTTTTTTTGGCCGACAGGCCCGCGCGGGCGGACTATAGCGCGCCGATGGCCGAGGCACGCAGCACGAGGGATGGCAAGACGCGCGCGCCGCGCCGCCCCCGAACCGACAGCGCCGTGACCCAGGCCGCCATCCTCGACGCGGCCGAGCGCCTGATGGTCGA
>CAZFPW010000042.1:0-2382 GCA_964520765.1 uncultured Novosphingobium sp. | reverse complement strand
TCGAATTCATGGCCATGGCCAACCACCGCAAGTTCATCCGCGAGGAGATCGCCCGCTACGCCGAGCAGATCCGCGCGATCCAGGTGGCGACGCTCGAACGCCACCTGCGCGCGCGGGGACTGCCGGAGGGGCCGTTCTCCCCGCTCGCCCTGTCGGTGATCCTGGCCGGCGTGGCCCGCGCCCTGGTCATGGAGGACGGCGTCGGCATCCGGCTCGGCCATGCCGAGGCGGAGGCGGCCGTCGCGCAATTGCTCGACAGCTATCGCGCGCCGGGGACGGACGATGCCTGATGCCCTTGCTTGACCAGCACAGGGCCGGATACTAACCACGTGTTCAATATCTTCTGGGAGAGGCAGCAATGGCAGAAACGGCACCCATCGCCATCGTGACGGGCGCAAGCCGCGGCGCGGGACGCGGCATCGCGATCGCGCTCGGGCGGCACGGCTGCACCGTCTATGTCACCGGCCGCTCCCAGCAGGCGGGCGACCATCCCCTGCCCGGCACGATCTACGAAACCGCAGAGGCCGTGACCGCCGCCGGCGGCAAGGGCATCGCCGTACGCTGCGACCATGCCGACGACGCCCAGGTGGAAGCCCTGTTCAGCCAGGTCGAGGCCGAGCAGGGCCGGCTCGACATCCTGGTCAACAACGCCGCCGCCATCCACGACGAGCTGACCCAGCCCGGCGAGTTCTGGGAAAAGCCGCTCAAGCTTTCCGGCCTGATCGATGTCGGCGTGCGCAGCGGCTATGTCGCGAGCTGGCACGCGGCGCGGATCATGGCGCGGCAGGATCACGGGCTGATCGTCTTCACCTCGGCCTCCGGCGCGGCGCATTACTCGCTCGGCCCGGCCTATGGCGCGCACAAGGTCGGCATGGACAAGATGGCCTTCGACATGGCCTCGGACTTCCGCCACGCCGGCAGGAACGTCGCGGCCCTGTCGATCTGGATGGGCGCTCTCCTCACCGACCGGCTCAAGGCGATCATCGCCGCCGACCGCGAGAAGTTCGGCCACCTCGAAGGCCACTGCGAATCGCCGGAGTTCACCGGCGAGGTGATCTGGGGCCTCTACAACGACCCCGACCTGCCCGCGCTCAGCGGATCGACCGTGGTGGGCGCGGAGATCGCGCGCAAGTACGGCATCACCGAGGAAGGCGGCCGCGTGCCCGCCACGGCGCAGGAGATTCACGGGGTATCGCCCATCGCCTTCCACCCTGCGGTGATCCGCTAGGACGGCACTTTCCAGGCTGGCAGCCATACTATACTGAGTATATGTTCAGTATATTGATCCGGGAGAGCAAGACGTGAGCACGGACCTCGAACAACTGGCGCGCGACGTCGCCTATCTCAAGGATCGCCTGGCGATCGAGGATTGCGTCCACCGCCACGCCCGCGGGCACGACCGCTTCGACGTCGAGCTGATGACGGACTGCTACCACGCGGACGGCATCGACGAGCACGGCGCGGCGGCGATCAACCAGGGGCCGGACTATGGCGAATGGGCCAACCAGGTCCATGCCCAGGGCGCCCTGCTCAACCTCCACAACATCACGACCCACACTTGCGAGATCGACGGCGATACCGCCCATGCCGAAAGCTACGTGCTGGTCGGGCTGCTCAACCCGGACGGGGTGAGCGTGCGGTTCATCAACGGCCGCTACGTCGACCGCCTCGAGAAGCGCGACGGCCAATGGAAGATCGCGCTGCGCCGCTGCACGCTGGACTTCATGATCCAGGGCGATGCGTCGCTGCTGAAGTCGCCGTACATTTCGGCCGCCGGCTACATCAAGGGCCAGCGGGACAAGAGCGACGTGTCGTACCAGCGCCCGCTCTCGCTGGAGAAGGATGTGGAGCGGCTGTAGGAGCGGCCCGCCGCGACGATTGTATCGTTGCAAACCCAAGCCCACCCCCGCTCAGCCTGAGCTTGTCGAAGGCCACGCGATGCCGGCGCCGCCAGGTCTAGGAACTTGGGGCGAACGGTCGCGCATGGCCTTCGACAAGCTCAGGCTGAGCGGGGTGGTAGAGGGAGGAAAGAGCTTTACCGCCCCAAATGGCAGGCGACCAGCCGCTCGGGCTGGCCCGGCAAGGGCAGAAGCTCCGGCGTCACGCTGCGGCAGACGTCCATCGTGTGCGGGCAGCGTCCCGCGAACCGGCAGCCGGGGCCGATATCGATCGGGGAGGGGATTTCCCCAGCCATGGCCTCCGTCCTGCGCTCCCGCTCCAGCCGGGGATCGGGCTGGGGGTTCGAGGCGATCAGGATCTGCGTGTAGGGGTGGCGGGGGTCGAAGAACACCTCGCCCGCCGGGCCGATCTCGACCAGGGCGCCCAGGTACATCACCGCCATCCGGTCGCTGACGTAGCGGACCATCGACAGGTCGTGGGCGA
>CAZFPW010000041.1:3604-14246 GCA_964520765.1 uncultured Novosphingobium sp. | reverse complement strand
CCGGCGAGGTGCTCTCGCTGGTCCAGGACCAGGGCTTCGCCATCGTCGACGTGACGACCAGGGAGGCGGACCTGGAGGACGTGTTCGTATCGCTCACCAGCGCGTCGCGGGAGGCCGCATGATTGTCAGGTTCGGGAATCTGTATAGAATGCAAACCTGTAGGCACAGGAGCTGGCCATGAACATTCAGCGCGGAAAACTGGTCAGCGGAGGACGCCTGCAAGTACCGGCGGACATCCGCCGGGCGCTGGGCTTGAATGACGGCGATACGGTAATGATGGAAGTGGTGGACGGCCAATTGCGCATTCGCCCCTATCGCGACGTGATCGCGGAAGTTCAGGCCCGCATGCGAGCCCATCTGCCACCCGGTGTAACGGCTGCGTCCGTGGTCGATGACTTCATTGCGGATCGGCGCGCCGAGGCAGAGCGGGAATAGTGACGGAAACGCGCTATGTGCTCGATGCGTCGGTTGCCCTTGCCGCCATCCTGGGGGAACTGGAACCGGCGAAGACGGAGTTCTGGCTTGCCCGCAGTTGCATCAGCACGGTCAACCTGTCCGAAGTCGTCGCAAGGCTCGTGGATCTGAACTATCCGCAAGAAGTCATTGCGGAGAATATCGACGCCATGCAGCTTGACGTGAAGCCGTTCGATCACGCGCAGGCGGAGCGCGCGGGATTGCTGCGAGGCTCGACACGGCAAAGGGGTCTGTCGCTGGGTGATCGGGCTTGCCTGGCTCTCGCGGAAGAACTCGGATGTCCGGCCGCGACCGCCGACAAGGCCTGGGCGAAACTGGACCTCGGCATCAAGATCGAACTGATCCGATAGAACGAATGGATAAGCGGTAGAGAATGACCCACGACGTCATCATCGTCGGCTCCGGCGCGGCCGGGCTTACCGCCGCCCTCGGCCTGGCCGAGAAGCTCAGGGTGCTGGTCCTGGCCAAGGGCTCCCTCACCGGGGGGTCGACCGCCTGGGCGCAGGGCGGGATCGCCGCGGTGCTGGATGCGGGGGACACCTTCGAGGAGCATATCCGCGACACCATGGTCGCCGGGGCGGGCCTCAACCGGCAGGAGACCGTCGAATTCGTGATCGGCCAGGCGCCGCACGCGATCGAGCGGCTGGTGGAGCTGGGCGTGCCGTTCAACATGGAAGGGCCGAACCTCCACCTCACCCGCGAGGGCGGGCATTCGCACCGCCGCATCGTCCACGTGAACGACGCGACCGGCTGGGCCGTGCAGTCCGCCCTGCTCAAGGCGGCCGAGGATCATCCCAACATCACCCTGCTGCCGGGCCGCGCCTGCGTCGACCTCATCACCGGGCGGCACGAGCTGCGCTATTCGGGCTCGGGCCGGGTCTGGGGCGTCTATGCGCTCGACGAGGCGACCGGCCATGTCGAGGCCCATACCGCCCGCGCCACGATCCTGGCGACGGGCGGCGCGGGCCGCGTCTACCAGTTCAGCACCGCCCCGCGCGGCGCGACGGGGGACGGCATCGCCATGGCCTGGCGCGCGGGGGCGCGGGTCTCCAACATGGAGATGATGCAGTTCCACCCGACCTGCCTCTACAACCTGGAGGTCAAGAACTTCCTCATCACCGAGGCGGTGCGCGGAGAAGGCGGCCAGCTGAAGAACCCGCGCACCGGCCGCCGCTTCATGGCCGACTACGACGAGCGCCTGGAGCTGGCCCCGCGCGACATCGTGGCCCGCGCGATCGACAACGAGATCAAGCGCGACGGCCTCGACTACGTCCACCTCGACATCAGCCATCAGCCGGCGGAGTTCGTGCGCGAGCACTTCCCGACGATCCACGAGAAGCTGCTCGGCCTCGGCATCGACATGACCGTCCAGCCGATCCCCGTGGTCCCCGCCCAGCACTATACCTGCGGCGGAATCGTGATCGACCTTTCCGGCAGGACGGACCTGCCGGGGCTCTACGCGGCGGGCGAATGCACCGAGAGCGGCCTGCACGGCGCCAACCGCCTGGCCTCCAACTCCCTGCTCGAATGCTTCGTCTTCGGGGAGGCGGCGGCGGCCGACATCCTCGACCGCTGGGACGCCTTCGACGCGCCACCCCCGGTCCGCCCGTGGGACGAGAGCCGCGTGACCGATTCCGACGAGGAGGTCATCATCAAGCAGAACTGGACCGAGATCCGCCGCTTCATGTGGAACTACGTCGGGATCGTGCGCACCACCAAGCGGCTCGACCGGGCGGCGCACCGGATCAAGCTGCTGACCGAGGAGGTGGAGGACTATTACGGCCACTTCCGCGTGACGACCGACCTGATCGAGTTGCGCAACCTGCTGCAAAGCGCGAGCCTGATCGTCCGTTCCGCCCTGAAGCGCCATGAAAGCCGGGGGCTGCACTACACGCTCGACTATCCCGGGACGGACAGCCAGGCCCGCGATACGGTGCTGGTACCATGAGCGCGGCGCGGAAGACCGCCCTCGTCACCGGCGCCTCGCGCGGGATCGGCGCGGCGACGGCAAGGGCGCTCGCGGCGGACGGCTATCATGTGATCGTCCACTACGCCGGCAACCAGGCCAAGGCCGAGGCGGTCGCGGCGGATATCCGGGCCGCCGGCGGCAGCGCCGAGACGATCCAGGCCGACCTGGCCGATCCGGCCGCGCCGCAAGCGCTCGCGGCGGAAGTGGGCCGGCGCTGCGACGGCAGGCTGCACGCTTTCGTCTCCAACGCCGCGATCATGCCGACCGGCTCCGACTTCACCGATTGCACGCCCGAGCTGCTGGACGAGATCTACACGGTCAACGTCCGCGCGCCGTTCCTGCTGCTCCAAGGGCTCGCCCCGATCCTGGTCGAAGGGGCGAGCGTGGTCATGCTCTCCTCGGTCACGGCGCGGCGCGTGACCGGGGCGGTCGCCGCCTACGGCGCGCTCAAGGCCGCGATCGAAAGCATGGTGCGCCGGGCCGCGGTCGAATATGGCCCGCGCGGCATCCGGGTCAACGCGGTGGCCCCTTCCACCACCGAGACCGAGACCGTCGCGCCCTGGACGCAGAGCGAGACCGGCCGCGCCGTGACCCTGGGGATGCAGGCCCTGCAACGCATCAACCAGCCCGAGGACGTGGCCGACGTCATCGCCTTCCTCTGCTCGGACAAGGCGCGGGTCGTCACCGGGGCGCTGATCCCGGCCGACGGGGGGACCCTGCTGTGAAGCGGCTGGACGGCAGGACCGCCTTCGTCACCGGCTCGGCGCGCGGGATCGGCGCGGCCATCGCCCGCAAGCTCGCCGCCGACGGGGCCGCCCTGGTGCTCCACGCCAGCAGCGACCCCACCCGCGCCGAAGCCGTCACCGAGGATATCCGCGCGGCCGGCGGCACGGCCCATGTCGTCACCGGCGACCTGACGGAAGGGGAGACCGCGGCGGAGCTGGTGCGCCGGGCCCATGCCGCGGCCGGCGCGCTCGACATCCTCGTGCTCAATGCCGGCGGGGGCAAGGGCGGGCTGATCCAGGACCTGCCCCTCGCGACCATCGACAGCGTGCTCGCCCTGAACCTGCGCGCGACGATCCTCGCCGCCCAGGAATTCGCCCGCCTTACCGAAAGCCCCCACGGGCGGATCGTGTTCATCTCCTCCGGCATGGCGACGCATCCGGCGCCCGGCGTCTCGGTCGGCGCGGCGGCCAAGGCCGGGGCCGAGGCCTTCATGCGCTCGATCGCGCAGGAGCTGGGCCCGCGCGGGATCACCTGCAATTCGGTCGCGCCCGGCTGCACCCGGACCGAGATGATCGCCGGCCAGACCTGGCCCGAGGCCGTGCCGCCGTGGACCGCCCTGCGCCGCCTGGGCGAGCCGGAGGACATCGCCAACGTGGTCGCCTTCCTCGCCTCGGACGAGGCTTCCTGGCTGACCGGCCTGACCATTCCCGCGAACGGCGGGCTCATCACGACGGCGGCCAATATCCTGGCCAGGGCAAAGTAGCATGGCCGCGAACGAACGCTGGACGCAGCGCCCCGAAGGCTCGACCTGGGGCGATTGGGGCGCGGACGACCAGGTCGGCCGGCTCAACCTCATCACCCCGGAAATGCGGCTGGCCGCCCTGGCCGAGGTCACGGAAGGGCGCGCCTTCCTGCTCAGCCTGCCGCTGGACTATCCGGGCGGCGAAGGGCCCGACGCCTATCGCCAGGCGCCCAGGCTGTTCGTGCGCAACTGGGCGGACGAACCGCTCTACAACATGCGCGTCGGGGATGCCGTGACCAGCGACGACCATGTGGTGATGTCGCTGCAATACTCGACCCAGTGGGACGCCCTCGCCCACTGCGGCGCGATGTTCGACGTCGACGGCAGCGGGACGAAGATCCCGGTCTACTACAACGGCTGGCGCGCCCACGAGCACATCGTCGGCCCCGAAGGCGACAACGGCCCTTGCGCCCACAAGCTCGGCATCGAGAACATGGCGCTGACCGGGGTGCAGGGCCGCGGGGTGATGATCGACCTCGCCCGCCAGTTCGGCACCGATTTCCGCCTGGTCGGCTACGACGACCTGATGCGCACGCTGGAGGCCCAGGGCCAGGACGTCCGCACCGGGGACTTCCTGTGCTTCTACACCGGCTATGGCGACGCCCTGCTGGGGATGAACCGCCAGCCCGACCACCACAAGCTGGCCCGGACCGGCTGCGCGCTCGACGGGCATGACCAAAGGCTGCTCAAGTGGATCGATGAGAGCGGGGCGGTCTCGCTGATCTCGGACAACCAGGCGGTCGAGTTCGTGGACCAGACGGTCGACTACAAGACCCACAACACCCTGCCGCTGCACGTCCACTGCATCTTCAAGCTGGGCATCTACCTGGGCGAGCTGTTCTGGCTGGGCGACCTCGCCCGCCACCTGCGCGAGACGGGGCAGACGGCCTTCCTCTTCACCGGCCCGCCGCTGCGCCTGCCCGGCGCCTGCGGCTCTCCGGTCGCGCCAGTGGCGACGGTCTGAAATCCTCCCCCGCCGGGGGAGGTGGCAGTCCGCAGGACTGACGGAAGGGGGCGCGGCTACAAAGCAAGGCTGACGCCTGGGGCGCCCCCACCACCACTCGCTTCGCGAGCGGTCCCCCTCCCCCAGCGGGGGAGGATCTAGGCTTCGGGAAAACGCAAGGCGGCGATCAGGCCGCCGTCCATCAGGATGTCGATGCCGGTCAGATAGGACGCGCGGTCAGAGACTAGGAACTCGACCAGGTTCGCGACTTCCAGCATGGTCGCCTCGCGACCGAGCGGGGTCGCGTCGAACAGCTTCCGCTTGCCGGCGGAATGCTTGTAGCTCTCCGCTCCCATCGGCGTCGCGATCAGGCCCGGCGACATCGAGAGGATGCGCAGGCCCTTGCGCCCCCAGGGCGCGGCCAGGCGCAGGCACATCCGGTTGAGCGCGGCCTTGGACAGCGGATAGGCGAGGTTGACCTGCGCCTGGTCACCCAGCGCCGCGTGCAGCCGCTCCAGGAAGTCCGGCGCGGTCGGCGCGTCGAGCAGCGGCCAGAGCCCCTCCGCGACCGGCGCCATGTGCGCCGAGCTGGAGGAGATGAACAGCCCGCACCCGCCGGGCGCGAGGATCGGCAGGAAGGCCTCGGCCACCCTGGCCGCGCCGATCAGGTTGACCCGCATGATGAGGTCGAAATCCCCCGCCGCGACCGAGAGGCCGACGACGTTGGCCAGCACCTTGACCGGCCCGGCGTCCGCCGCATGGGCCGCCAGGGCGGCGATGTCCTCGGCGCGGGTCAGGTCGCAGCGCAGCCCGCTCGCGTCATGACCCTCCTCCTCGAGCCGGGCGACCTGGCGAGCCAGGTGCGCCTCGTCGCGGTCGGCGATGAGCAGGCGGTGGCCGTGGCCCAGCCGCCGGGCGACGGCCATGGCCATCCCCCCGGCCCCGACGACCACGGCCAACGGCAGGTCCGGGCGGGCGTTGCCCCCCGGTTCGCTCACAGGTGCAGGCCGAGGAGGCGACCGACGAAGATCAGCACGACCGCCCCGATCACCGAGGCCAGGCAACCGGCGCGGTTGACCCCGCCGTTGATCCCGCCGGCCGTGCGCGAGGCGGTGACGAGCCCGGCGAGCAGCGAGCCGCCGATCCCGAGCAGGATCGTCAGGGTCCAGCCCATGTCGACCGCGCCCGGATAGAAGAACCGCGCCAGGATGCCGACGACCAGGCCGCTGACGATGATGCCGATGATGTTGAGCATGACTTTCCTCCTCCTGTTTCCCACTCAGCGCGACGACCTTCGCCCGGTTCCGCCCCTTTGACAATGCTGTTGCCTCAGGCGGCCGTCACCGACAGACTGCGGCAAACACAACGGAACGATAATCGGGAGAGCCCATCATGGCGACATCGGCCGACTACAAGCTGGGCGACTATGCCTTTCCGCGCGGCTGGTTCGCGGTGGCCAACGCGGCCGAGGTCGGGCGCAAGCCGCTCAGCCTGCGCTACTTCGGCCAGGATCTGGTGCTCTATCGCGGCGCCAGCGGGCGGGTCGTGCTGCTCGACGCCTATTGCCCGCACATGGGCACGCACCTCGGCAGCGGGGAGAACTCCGCCACGTCGCTGTCGGACAGCCACATGGAGGGCGACAACATCCGCTGCCCGTTCCACGCCTGGCGCTTCGGCGCGGACGGGGTGTGCAACCACATCCCCTATTACGACGGGTCGATCCCGCCCGGCGCGCGGGTGAAGAGCTGGACGGTGGAGGAACGTCATGGCGTGGTCTTCGCCTGGCACGATCCCGAAGGCGGCCCGCCGCACTTCGCCCTGCCCGACTTTCCCGAGCTGGACGATCCCGCCTGGGTGCCGTGGGAGGGCCTCGAATACCTCACCGACCTCAAGCACCAGATCGAGATCTTCGACAACATGTCGGACGTCGCCCACCTGGGGCACCTCCACGGCGGCCACGCGGTCTCCTATGAGAACGAGTACGACGGCCACCTGATGCACCAGCGCCAGCGCAGCCGGGTGGACGACCAGTCCTCCGGCATGTTCGGCGATACCTATGCCACGCTCTCGGGCTATGTCGGCCCCGGCATCGCCTTCGGCCGCTTCGTGGAGATGCAGGCGGTCCAGCTGATCTGCGTCACCCCGATCGAGGACGGCACCTGCCGCCTGTGGCAGACCGCCGCGATCCGCGCGCCCTCCGGCACGGTCGACGATGCCGCGCGGGCCGTGCGCGACAAGGTCAGCGCCATGTTCGGCAACGGCCTGATGCGCGACGGGGAGGTCTGGGCCGCCAAGCGCCCGGCCCTGTCGATCATGCAGCTTCCCTCCGACGGCCCGTTCCGCCAGTCGCGCACCTGGTACAGCCAGTTCTACAACCCCCGCGCCAGGGCGGACGAGATCGTCGGCCAGGTCGCCGGCACGCATTATGCGAAAGGCTGGCCCCCGTTCACGGCCCCGGAGCTGGCGGAGGCCTGACCCGTGGACTATCGCCCCCTCGGCCGCACGGACATCGCGGTCAGCGCCATCGGCCTCGGCGTGATGACCTTCGGCGCGCAGACGCCGAAGGAGGACGCCTTCCGCCAGCTCGACCTCGCGCTCGACGCGGGCGTGACCCTGTTCGACACGGCCGAGAACTATCCCGCCCCGGTCGAGGCCGCGACCCAGGGACGTTCGGAGGAGATCCTGGGCGAATGGATCGCGGCGCGCGGCGTGCGCGACCGGGCGGTCATCGCCACCAAGGTCGCCGGCCCCGGCAACGGCGCGGGCAACATGGACCATATCCGCGGCCCGCACCGCCGGCTCGACCGCGCCAACGTGCTGGCCGCCTGCGACGCCAGCCTCAAGCGGCTCGGCACGGACCGGATCGACCTCTACCAGGTCCACTGGCCCGAGCGGCCGGTGACGACCCTGCGCCGCTCGCGCTTCTCGCATATCCCCGACGCGCCCGAGCTGGTGCCGCTCGAGGAAACCCTGGCCGCGCTGGGGGAGTTGGTCACCGCCGGCAAGGTCCGCGCCGTGGGCCTGTGCAACGAGACTCCCTGGGGCGTCATGCATTGCCTTGCCCTGGCCGAGCCGCAGGGCCTGCCGCGCATCGCCGCGATCCAGAACGGCTATTCCCTGCTCGACCGCCAGTTCGAGATCGGCCTGGCCGAAGTCGCCATGCGCGAGGGCGTCGGCCTGATCGGCTTCTCCCCGCTGCACAGTGGGCTGCTGACCGGCAAGTACGACCCTTCCGCCCCGCAGAAGCTGGCCGGCAGCCGCTCCAGCCTGTTCGCCGGCTTCGAGGCGCGGTTCAAGCCGCCGGTGCTGAAAGCCGCCGCGGCCTATGCCGCCCTGGCCCGCGAGCACGGGCTGCAACCCGCGCACATGGCGCTCGCCTTCGCGCGGACGCGGCCGTTCACCACCAGCGTGCTGATGGCGGCCAGCTCCGCCGCGCAGCTCGAAGGCAACCTCGCGGCCATCGGCCTCTCCCTCCCCCGCGAGCTGGTCAAGGCGATCGACGCGATCCACGATGCGCACCCCAATCCGGGGTGAGGCACGCCCTCCCGCGATTCACCCGAGTCAATCCGAGTCGCCGGCTGTCCCCGCGCAAATATTTTTTCACAGATTCACTTTGACTCTTGCGCGTCGCGCCAGCCCCCGGTTTGCCGCGCGTCGCTGCGCTGCGGCAAGCGTCCGGAGGCCCGGCGATGGGTGAACGGGCGATTTACCCTCTTGTATCCGACTCGGGTTGAGGCACTATCAGTAGTGGTGCGGGAAACAGGGGCACCTCTAGACCTAGATTCAACGCCAGGGGCGCCGACCGCGCCGCAACGGGGATTCGACAGGTCTGAGGGAAACCTCGACGCATCGCGCGTGAAGAACAAACAGGGGGATAAGACCCCCGCCGTGGGCTTCATTGTGGTATATCGGGCGCTCGCCCACCGATTCGAACGAATGCGGAACGAACAGGGGTTCGCGACAGTTCGGGCAGCGGTGGACAAGCCTGCGGACAAACGTGGGGACAGTCGGTGGATTTCAGGAACACGAACGAGACGGATGAGATGATGGACGAAGGGTCTCTGTTCGCGGCGGAAGCGCCGCCTGCCAATTCCATCCAGAAGGAGGCGGGCGAGAGCCCGGCCGTGGCCATGACCGAGAAAAGCGATACGGGTTCGCAGGAACTGGTGGCGAAGCTGGGCGCGGAAGCGCTCCAGGGCGCTCTCGCCGGCGCGATGCAGGCCACGGCGGAGCGGCAGGACGATTCCAAGACGATCATGGCCCGCCGCTTCGCGATCCGGACCGACGACGCGCGCGACGCCCTGCTGACCGACTTCGGCAAGGACACGCTGGACGACCGCTACCTGCTGCCCGGCGAGAAGTACCAGGACCTCTTCGCCCGCGTCGCCGATGCCTATGCCGACGATGCGGAGCATGCCCAGCGGCTCTACGACTACATCTCCAAGCTGTGGTTCATGCCGGCGACCCCGGTGCTGTCGAACGGCGGCACCGGGCGCGGCCTGCCGATCTCGTGCTATCTCAACTCGGTCAGCGACAGCCTGGAAGGCATCGTCGGCACCTGGAACGAGAACGTCTGGCTGGCCAGCCGGGGCGGCGGCATCGGCACCTATTGGGGCCAGGTCCGCGGGATCGGGGAGCCGGTCGGCCTCAACGGCAAGACCAGCGGGATCATCCCCTTCGTCCGCGTGATGGATTCGCTGACCCTGGCGATTTCGCAGGGCTCGCTGCGGCGCGGCTCGGCCGCCTGCTACCTCGACGTCTCGCACCCCGAGATCGAGGAGTTCCTGGAAATCCGCAAGCCCAGCGGCGACTTCAACCGCAAGGCGCTGAACCTCCATCACGGCGTCCTCCTGACCGACGAGTTCATGGAGGCCGTGCGCGACGGGGCCGAGTTCAACCTGCGCAGCCCCAAGGACGGCTCGGTGCGCGGCACGGTCGATGCGCGCAGCCTGTTCCAGAAGCTGGTCGAGACCCGGCTCGCGACGGGCGAGCCCTATATCGTCTTCTCCGACACGGTGAACCGGATGATGCCGCAGCATCACCGCGACCTGGGGCTCAAGGTCTCGACCTCGAACCTCTGCTCGGAGATCACCCTGCCGACGGGCCGCGACCACCTGGGCAACGACCGGACGGCGGTGTGCTGCCTGTCCTCGCTGAACCTGGAGACCTGGGACGAGTGGCATTCCGACGAGCGCTTCGTCGAGGACGTGCTGCGCTTCCTCGACAACGTCCTGCAGGACTATATCGACCGCGCCCCGGACGAGATGGCCCGCGCCAAGTATTCCGCCGCACGCGAGCGTTCGGTGGGCATGGGCGTGATGGGCTTCCACTCGTTCCTGCAGCAGAAGGGCATCGGCTTCGAGACCGCCATGGCCAAGGCCTGGAACCTCAAGATGTTCAAGCACATCGCCGCCAAGGCGGACGAGGCCAGCCTGCTCCTCGCCCAGGAACGCGGCGCCTGCCCCGACGCGGCCGACATGGGCGCGATGCAGCGCTTCTCCTGCAAGATGGCGATCGCGCCGACCGCCTCGATCAGCATCATCTGCGGCGGCACCAGCGCCTGCATCGAGCCGATCCCGGCGAACATCTACACCCACAAGACGCTGTCGGGCTCGTTCGTGGTCAAGAACCCCTATCTCGAGGCCCTGCTCGCTTCGAAGAGCAAGGATTCGAACAACGTCTGGAATTCGATCCTCGAGCACGGCGGCTCGGTCCAGCACCTCGACTT
>CAZFPW010000041.1:1904-3594 GCA_964520765.1 uncultured Novosphingobium sp. | reverse complement strand
TCTACACCCACAAGACCCTGTCGGGCTCCTTCGTCGTGAAGAACCCGTACCTGAGAAGCTGCTGCAGGCGAAGAGCAAGGATTCCACCAACGTGTGGAACTCGATCCTCGAGCACGGCGGCTCGGTCCAGCACCTCGACTTCCTCTCGCCGGAGGAAAAGGCGGTCTACAAGACCAGCTTCGAGATCGACCAGCGCTGGCTGCTGGAGTTCGCGGCGGACCGCACGCCCTTCATCGACCAGGCGCAGAGCCTCAACCTCTACATCCCCGCCGACGTCGACAAGTGGGACCTGATGATGCTGCACTTCCAGGCCTGGGAGCGGGGCATCAAGAGCCTCTACTACCTGCGCTCGAAATCGGTCCAGCGCGCCGGGTTCGCCGGCGGCGTGGAGGCGGACAACACCGCCGAGGCGCCCAAGTACGAGCTGGCCGCCCAGACGGACTACGAGGAATGCCTCGCCTGCCAGTAACACCCCTCTCCCGGCGGGAGAGGGAGGGGCCCATCGCGCAGCGATGGGAGGGTGAGGGCGCGTGAAGAACTACGACCTCGCCCCGTCCGGCTCCGTCCAGCGCGCCCGACGGCTTCGCCGTGACGCGACCGAGGCCGAAAAGCGCCTCTGGCGGCGGCTCCGCGAAGCTTTCCCGGAGGCCAAGTTCCGTCGGCAATCGCCGGTCGGCCCCTATGTCGCCGATTTCCTGAGCTTCCGGCACAGGCTGGTGATCGAGGTCGATGGCGGACAACACGCCCTGCAAGCCGAGCGCGACAGCCGCCGCAGCCAATTCCTGAGAAACCAAGGATACCAAGTCATGCGATTCTGGAACAACGAGGTCATGGAGAACGCGGACGGCGTCCTGCAAGCGATCGGCGGCGCGCTTCGCCCTCACCCCGCCCCTCTCCCGGCGGGAGAGGGAGAATGAGCCGCCGCGTCGTCACCGGGCTGAACGCGGAAGGGAAGAGCTGCGTCCTGATCGACGGGCCGCTGATCAGCCTCGGCGGCGGGGGCGGCGACATGGCCTGGCGGACTGAGAGCCTGCCCGCCGACAATTCGAGCATGGAGGATTGCCCGCACGGCACCTTCGGCTTCGAGATGATGCATTCGGGTGGCTCGATGTTCATGGTCATGGAGTTCGGCCCGGAGATGCCCTCGTTCTGGCACGCCACCGACACAGTCGAATATGTCGCCATGCTCGCGGGCGAGATCGTCTTCGAGACGGAGACCGGCGCGGTTACGCTGAAGGCCGGCGACGTGCTGGTGGACCGCGGGATCGTCCATTCCTGGCGCAACGACAGCGGCCAGCCGGCGCGCGCCGCGATCACGATCCTGCCGGCCCATCCGGTCGGCGCGGGCAGGACGGTCTAGGGGCCGATGGCTTGAGCCGGCAGCCTCCCCCCCACCTCCACGCAAAGGGCGCCTCCCCCAGGGGAAGAGACGCCCTGCGACCGGCGAGAGAGAGGAACTCGCCGGCTAGCCGTGCATCGGGTCCTGGCTCAGCGAGCCACGTCGCCCGCGCCCGACAGGCGCACGCGACCGCCTTCGATGCCGTCGACCTGGCTCAGCGAGACGTAGTGATGCTCGCCGTCCGGGCTGTCCGCCCGGGTCAGCTTGATCCGGTCGCCGTCGACATGGTCGACCGTGCCGACGTGGTTGCCCTGCGCGTCGACCACTTCCTGGTGCTTGGCGATCTGGTCG
>CAZFPW010000041.1:0-1804 GCA_964520765.1 uncultured Novosphingobium sp. | reverse complement strand
CCCGCGCCCTGCTGTCCGGCCGTATCCTGGAACTGCTGCGGCTGGGCGGAGCCCGCCTGGCTGCCGCCCGCGCCCTGGTTGCGGCCGATGGCGCTGGTGTGGTCGTTGCCCTGGTTCGCGGCACCGCTGACGCCGTCGTTCTGCTGGCCGACCGACTGGCCGCCCTGCTGCTGCTGGCCCTGCCGACCGGCCTGCGCCGCCTCGGCCTGGGTGAAGGGCTCGGCAAAGCCCTGCTGCTGCGCCTGGCCGCCCTGCTGCATCTGCTGGCGGTCCTGCCGCGTCGGATCGTTGGCCGCCTGGCCGGTCCAGCGGCCGTCCTGGGTCGAGGCCTGTCCGGTCACGTTGCGCGAGTCGTTGGGTTCGTATTCGCCCATGGCGATGTCTCCTCGGGAATGGGCGAGCGCCAGGGGTTGAGGGGGGCGGCGCCCGCTTATCGGACCAATCCGAGGACCCTGGATCAGTTCCATCGCCTAGGCCCGGCCCGGCCCGAATCGCCCCGGCTTGCGACGAGGCGCGCGGCATGAGCGCCCCCCTGATCCTCCACGGCATGAACAGCCCCAACGTGATGAAGACCGTCATCATGCTGGAGGAGCTTGGCCTCGACTACGAACTGCGCCACGTCGCCGTCTTCGCCCAGGAACAGTTCACGCCGGAGTTCCTGGCGCTCAACCCGCTCGGCAAGGTGCCCGTTCTGGAGGACCCCCGGCTCGGCGCGCCGCTCGCCGAATCCGGCGCGATCCTGCTCTGGCTGGCCGAGCGCGAGGGGCGCTTCCTCCCCACGTCCCAGCCCCAGCGGGCCGAGGTCATGCAATGGCTGATGGTGCAGATGGCCAATGTCGGGCCGATGCTCGGCCAGGTGAACCACTTCGACCTGGCCAGCACCGACGCCCCGCAGGATTACGCCAAGGCGCGCTACCGCGCGATCGCGGAGCGGCTCTACCGCCTGCTCGACGACCGGCTGGGCACGCGCGACTGGATCGCGGGTGGGGATTACTCGATCGCCGACATGGCGATTCAGCCCTGGGCGCACTATCTTGAGCGGCACGGCTTCGATCCCGCGGACTACCCGGCGCTGGTCGCCTGGCGGACCCGGATCGATGCCCGGCCCGCGGCGCAGCGCGCCCGCGCCCGGGCCGCCGAGGCTTTCGACGAAGCGGCCACGCGCACCCGCCGCGCCGCGTCGAGCGAGGACCTCGACAGGTTTTTCGGCCGCACCCGACAGGTGCCGGCCGCCGACTATTCCGTTATAACGAAGATGTAAGCGAAAGGCCGCCCAAGATGCCCCTTCTCGAAGCCCGCAAGACCTACAAGCCCTTCGAATATCCCTGGGCCTACGAGTTCTGGAAGCGCCAGCAGCAGATCCACTGGATGCCCGAGGAAGTGCCCCTGGGCGAGGACTGCCGCGACTGGGCGCAGAAGATCAGCGACCACGAGCGCAACCTGCTGACGCAGATCTTCCGCTTCTTCACCCAGGCCGACGTCGAGGTGCAGGACTGCTATCACGAGAAATACGGCCGGGTGTTCAAGCCGACCGAGATCAAGATGATGCTGGCCGCCTTCTCCAACATGGAGACGGTGCACATCGCCGCCTACAGCCACCTGCTCGACACCATCGGCATGCCCGAGAGCGAATACGGCATGTTCCTGGAATACGAGGAGCTGAAGGCCAAGCACGACTACCTGCACACCTTCGGCGTCGACACGGACGAGGACATCGCCCGCACCCTCGCCATGTTCGGCGGCTTCACCGAGGGGCTCCAGCTCTTCGCCAGCTTCGCCATGCTGATGAACTTCCCGCGCTTCA
>CAZFPW010000040.1:11093-14438 GCA_964520765.1 uncultured Novosphingobium sp. | reverse complement strand
CATGGGCGATGCGGCGCACCTCGTCCTCGGCATAGGACATCATGTCCCAGCCCTGGCGGCGGCCGTCCTCGAGCGTGCGGATGCCCTTCTCACCGAAATAGACGTCGCCGTTCAGCTCGCGCACGATCAGCAGGTCGATCGCGCCCGCCACTTCGGGGCGGAGCGCGGAGGCGTCCTCCATCCCAGCGAACATCCGGGCGGGGCGCAGGTTGGCGAACAGGCCCAGTTCCTTGCGCAGGCCGAGGATCGCCTGCTCGGGGCGCAGGTGCCGTTCGAGCTTGTCGCATTCGAAATCCCCGACCGCGCCGAACAGGATCGCGTCGGCCCGGCGGGCGATATCCAGCGTCTCGGGCGGGAGCGGGTGGCCGTGCTTGCGCCAGGCCGCGCCGCCGACATCGCCGTGGAGCAGCTCCAGGCCGCCCAGGCCCAGCGCCTCGATCACCCGCACCGCCTCGCGCGTCACCTCCGGGCCGATGCCGTCCCCGGCGAAAACTGCGATCTTCATGGCGGTTACCTTATCCTTCGATCTTCGCCAGCCGCTCCCGCAGCATGGCGCGCGCTCCCATAACATCGCCACGTCGATCGGCAAGCGGATAGCGCGACAGCGCCTGCCCCAGCCGGTCGAAGGCGCGCAGCGTCGCCGGCCAGTCCGCGCCCGGATCGGGCCGCAGCGGCGCATCGCCATAGCCCAGCTCGCGCAGCAGCAGCGCCTCGTAGGCGAGCAGCCCCGGCGCCCAGCCGCGCGCGGAGGGCGCATGGCAGACGGCATCGAGCAGCGCGGCGAGGGCAGGATAAAGCGGCGGATAGGGCTGCCGCTCCGGCAGGGCGGAGGCGGTCAGCGCCGTCACCCACTGGATCGCCGCGGCGGCCAGCGGCTCGGACAGCCACGGCCCCCGGCTGCGCACCAGTTCGAGCCGGGCGAAGGGCAACTGGCTGTCGGACCGGGCGCGCAGCTCCGCCTCGACCACATTGCCGGGCACCAGCACGGGCCGCATCTCCCGCCCCCGCGCGCCCGCGACATAGCCGGCGACCAGGCCGTGCTCGGCGGTCAGCAGGCGGACGATCCCCGCGTTCTCGCCATGCGGGCGCAAGGCGCAGACGATGGCAGAGGCGCGAAACTGCATGGGCGGGATGTGGCGCGCGGGCGGACGGAAGGCAACCGCCTGCGGGAGCCGGGATCAGGTGCGGCCGGCCCGTTCCCCGAAGTCCGGCCACCCGAGAGGGGGTCAACCCTTGGCGGCGTTCCCGCCCTTGGCCGGCTTTGACGCCTGACCCTCAAGCGCGGCGAGCCGGGCCTCCAGCGCCTCGACCTTCTCGCGCGCCGTGGCGGCCATGTCCTTGACCGCGTCGAATTCCTCGCGCGAGACGAAATCGAGCCCGCCCAGCGTTTCCCTGACCCGCTCCTTCGCGGTGTCCCGCGCCTCGCGGGTCATCCCCGCCAGGGTGCCGGCGGCACTGTTCATCAGCTTGACGAAGTCGGCGATCATCGGATTTTCGCTTTGCATGGCGGCTAGATGGCCACTTGCCGCGCGCTTGGCAAGGGCGGCGCCGCGCATCAAACCGCCACTATGACCACATCCTGATCGCGAGGCGGCAGCGGCCGGTAGGACGGCAGGGGATCGAACCCTTCCTCCAGCAGCTCGGTGTCGGACAGCCCGGCCAGCTTGAACTGGCCGAGCCGCTGATCGTCCTCGTCCCTCCAGCTCTTGCTGAGGTTGAGGGCGCTGACGAACAGGTCGCCATGGCGTTCGAACAGGATGTGCGGTGCGATCTTGAATTGCGTTCCGTTGTAGCGGACCGCGACGGCGCGCTGGCGAATGATCGCCTCCATGAACTTTATCCGATTTTCAGTCATTCGATATTCCAGCTGGGCTCCTGCCCGGTTCGATGATGCGCAGGCCCGCCAGCAGGCGCGGCCTTTGCCCCGCTGGTAGCTCCACAAGGACACGCCGACTACCCGGCAATTGTTGCACTAAACCGATGGATGAAACGAATAGCCGCACATTCCCGATGCTTTCCGCCGCTCGGTCAGGCCACCCGAACCCGCAATCGCCAGTTCAGAGCGTGCCCGGTCACCAGGAGCAGGCTTCCCGCGACCGTGAACCAGAACTCGGCGCCCTCCCCCGCGCCCGGCAGCAGGGCGATGACCAGGCAGGCGACCCCCGCCAGCCCCAGCAATACCGGCGGCAAGGCGCGGTGGCGCCGATAGCCGAGCGAAAACGCGGCCAGCGCGAAAGGCACGACCAGCGCCAGCGCGGCATAGTGGAATGCCGCGGATTGGACGAACAGCCCGACGATCCCCGGCAGCAACAGCAGCAGCAGGGGCAGCGCCAGGCAGTGCACCAGGCAAAGCAGCGATGCCGAGACCGCCGCCCCTTCCACGATGTTGGTCCGCAGCGCGCCCGCGCTGCCGGATGAAACTTTTCTCGCACCCATAAACGAACTCAGAACCCCTCTTGTGTAATGTTATAACGTCTCTTATGGGGTTGCCAGTTCAAGTCGAAAAGGGGACTATCGTGAAAATTCGTGTCTTGTTGCTGTCCGCCGCCTCGATCCCGGCACTGGCGCCCCACGCCGCCTTCGCCGAGCAGGCCGGCAGCGTCGCCGATCGGGATATCGTCGTGACGGCGGCGCCCCTGGATCAGACGGCGGACGAGACCGCGACCCCGGTGGTCACCCTGACCGACGATGAACTCGTGCATCGCCGCCAGGCGACGCTGGGCGATACGCTGGCGGGGCAACCCGGCATCCACTTCGACAATTTCGGCGGCGGCGCCAGCCGTCCGGTCATTCGCGGTCAGACGGCGCCGCGCGTCCAGGCCCTGTCCGACGGCGGCCAGATCCAGGACGCTTCCGCGATCTCCCCCGATCACGCCATCACCACCGAGCCGCTGCTGCTGCGCGGGATCGAGGTGCTGCGCGGCCCCGCCGCCCTGCTCTATGGCGGCGGCGCGATCGGCGGCGCGATCAACCTCCTCGACGACAAGGTGCCGACCGCGATCCCCGAAGGCGGCTTCTCGGCCGTGGCGGAAGCCCGCCTGGGCACGGCCGACAAGGAACGCTCGGCGGTCGGCGGGCTGACCGTGGGCGTCGGCCCCTTCGCCTTCCGCATGGAAGGCGTCCATCGCCAGTCGGACGACTATCGCGTGCCCGGCGGATCGGTCGACGGGTCCTACAACAACACCTCGACCTTCACCTTCGGCGGCTCGCTAGTCGGCGCGGACGGCTATCTCGGCGTCGCCTATACGCGCCAGCGCAGCGAGTATGGCCTGCCCGGCCACAGCCACGAATATGAGGACTGCCACCCCCACGGCAGCCACCTCCACTGCGGCGGCCACGGCCATG
>CAZFPW010000040.1:0-10993 GCA_964520765.1 uncultured Novosphingobium sp. | reverse complement strand
TATGAGGACTGCCACCCCCACGGCAGCCACCTCCACTGCGGCGGCCACGGCCATGAGGACGAGCACGATCACGATCACGAGCACGACCACGATGAAGTGCCCTTCGTGAAGCTCAGGAGCGAGCGCTTCGACATTCGCGGCGAATATCGCGATCCGTTGCCGGGCCTGGAGAAGGCGCGCCTGCGCCTGTCCTTCACCGACTACGAGCACAGCGAGATCGAGCACGGCGACGAGGTTGCCACCACCTTCCGGAACAAGGCGCACGACCTGCGCTTCGAACTGACCCACAAGCCGATCGGCGGCCTGCGGGGCGTGTTCGGCATCCAGCATTCCCACAGCGACTTCAGCGTGACGGGCGAGGAGCAGTTCCTGCCGCCGAGCAAGACCCGCAACACGGCCCTGTTCCTGATGGAAACGCTGCAAGCCGGCCCCGTCCGCCTCGAACTGGCGGCGCGGCAGGAATGGCAGAATATCGAGACGGCGGACGGGCGCGTGGCGAAGCATCGCCCCTTCTCGATCTCCGGCGCGGCGGTCTGGGACATCGACGGCGACTATTCGCTGGCGCTCTCGCTCGCCCGCTCGCAGCGCGCGCCCAACGTCCAGGAACTCTACTCCAACACCCTGCAGCCCTATCGCGGGATTCACCTCGCGACCAACACCTGGGAGGTCGGCACGCCGACGCTGGGCAAGGAAACCGGCAAGTCGATCGATCTCACGTTCCGCAAGCGGGCCGGCGACACGACCTTCACCATCGGCCTCTATCACCAGCACTTCGACAACTACATCTTCGCCAAGACGCTCGACCGGCACGAGGACTTCCGCCTGATCCAGTATACGGCTGGGAATGCGAAGTTCACCGGCATCGACGGCGAGGTCCGCCACCGCTTCGCGCCCGGCTTCGCGCTCGCGGTGTTCGGCGACTACGTCCGGGCCAGGGTGAAGGAAGGCGGGGTCGACGACAACCTGCCGCGCATCCCCGCCGGGCGGCTCGGCCTGCGTGCCGATGGGCGCTGGGGACCGCTTTCGGCCGATCTCGAATACTATCACGTCTTCGAGCAGGACAAGGTCGCCGCCGCCTTCGAGGAGCGGACGCCCGGCTACGACATGGTGAACGCCACCCTGGCCTACAAGCTGAAGCTCGACTCCAGGGCCAGCGCCGAGCTGTTCGTGCGGGCCAGCAACCTGACGAACGCCCTGGCCTACAACCATGCCTCGTTCATCAAGAACGCATCGCCCTTGCGCGGCCGCAACTTCGTGTTCGGGCTGCGCGCCGGCTTCTAACGGGGGACGGCTTGGGGCGCGGAGGGGCAGTTGATCCCTGCCTCTCCGCGCCGCACGGTCACCCGGCCTCACCGAAAGATCACACCGGCCGATCGCGCACCGTGCAGCTGATCGAGGATTAGTTGCAATTAATTATCATTATTGATAACCTGGCTGCCGAAGCAAGAGGAGCCCGGTCCATGACTGCACAGCGCGGCCGTTCGATGCTGACCAGCCCTCCGGCGATCGCGACGCTGCTGCTGGGCCTCGCCCTGCTCGTTTTTGCCGTCCTGCGCTGGCGTGACAATGGCTGGGGTGCGCTCGTCTGGCTCGCGGCCTTCATCGTCATGTGCGCGATCCGCACGCCGCATTCCTTGCGGAACCGCGCCAATGTCGTGGTCGACGCGCGCAAGGACATGACCGAGAGCCTGCTGCTCGGCGCCATGTTCGCGGCGATGATGGTGCTGCCGCTGGTCCACCTCGCGACCGGGCTGTTCGCCTTCGCCGACTATGCGCTGCCCGATTGGGCGACGTGGATCGGCGCGGTCGTGCAGGTCCCCTACTTGTGGCTGTTCTGGCGCAGCCACGCCGACTTGGGCCGCAACTGGAGCCCGGGGCTGGAGGTTCGCGACGTGCACGAACTCGTGACCAACGGGGTCTATGCCCGCATCCGGCACCCCATGTATGCCGCCATCTGGATTTCGGCCCTGACCCAGCCGCTGCTCATCCATAACTGGATCGCGGGCTTTCTCATCGTCCCCGCCTTTGCAGCCATGTGGTTCATCCGCGTCCCGAACGAAGAGGCGCTCATGCGGCAGCGCTTCGGCGACGCCTGGGACGCCTACTGCATGCGCGCCGGCCGGCTGCTGCCAAGGCGCGCGTCTTGAGACGAGCAACCGCCCCGCTGGAATAACCGCCGACTAGCTAGAGGCAGACACCGCGGCTGGTACAGCTCGCCTCCCAATTCCGAGCAACGAGCGCTGGAGAACGCCGTGATCGAATAGGCGGTCCCGGGGATGCATGCCCGTCGGTGGCTTCCCAAATCCGGACCTTTGCTCATAATCGGCGGATGAGTCCCACACCCCAGCCCGACCGATCCGCGCACCCGAAGCGCAACAAGAGCTACGCCGCGACGCACCAGGCCCTGATCGAGGCCTCGGTGCGGCTGATCTCGGAGAAAGGCGTCGAGGCCCTGTCGGTCGCGGGACTGGCCCGCGCCGTCCGGATGAACCGGGCGACGGTCTACTATCACTTCGCCAGCCGGGAGGCGCTGCTCGAAGCGGTCAGCGCCTGGTCCTCGGCCCAGCTCACCCGAGGCTTCGTCGGGACCGAGAGCCAGCGCGAGCGGATCGACTTCGTCGCGCGTTTCGTCCTCGAGAACCCCGACCTCATCAAGCTGTGGATCGAGCAGTTCATCGCCCCCGGCGACATTCGCGAGCGCTATCCCAAGTGGGACGAATTCGTCGCGGCCACGAGCCGGATCCGCCCCACCTCGGTCGGCGGGAGCGAGATGGAGGTGGAGGTCTACTGCACCTTCCTGCTGGCGGGCGCGATCATCGGGCCGCGCGTCTTCCGCAACAGCGTCCGGCCGGAACTGAGCGAGGAGGAAGTGGTGGAACTCTTCCGCGCCGAGCAGCAGCGGCTGCTGCGCCAGCAAGGTCTGCTGCGCTCGTAAAGTTCCAACACACCTGTTGGAATTATCAACGTCATCCTGTAACGACCTGGGAAACACCCCAGGAAAGGATGCGAATCGTGGATCAGGCAACCACCACCTTCAAACGCGTTCCCGCCGAGGAGGTCGCCTGGCTCGGCACCGCTCCCGTGCCGACGGGCCCCTATTACGACCCCTCGTTCTTCGAGCTGGAGCGGCGGGCGGTCTTCATGAAGAGCTGGATCCACGTCGGGCACGTCTGCGAGCTGGCCGAGCCGGGCAGCTTCGTGCGCCGCGATCTGGAGTTCGCCAAGGCATCCCTGCTGATCGTGCGCGGCCGCGACCAGGCGGTCCGGGCCTTCCACAATGTCTGTCCGCACCGGGGAACGCGCCTCGTCGACGAGGCGGCCGGACGCCAGACGAAGTTCAGCTGCCCCTATCACATGTGGACCTTCGGCACCGACGGGGCGCTGCTTTCCGCACCCGATTTCGAAGCCTTCCACGTCGAGAAGAAGGATTGTGCGCTGAAGGAGATCGCGCTCCAGGAATGCGGCGGCCTGCTCTTCGTCAACTTCGATCCGCAGGCACGGCCCTTGCGCGAGTGGCTTGGCGAATATGCCGAGCGGCTGGAGCAGATGCCGGTCGCGCGGGCCACCTCCTTCAGCGAATATACCTATGAGATCGACGCCAACTGGAAGCTGACCTACGACAACTTCCAGGAGAACTATCACCTGCGCTTCATCCACCCGCGCTCGGGCGGCGCGGGGATCGGGGGCGACAACGAGTTCGGCTATCCCTCCAGCGTCGGCTTCAACGGCCCGCACCGGACGCAGCGCATCTGGTCCAATCCCGCCCCGACCCTCCAGCCGTTCCAGCGCGCCGCGACGATGCGCGGCATTCCCGCCCTGGCGAGGGAAGGGCTGCTCGGCCTGCCCTTCGAGCGCGACTATCTGGCGTTCTTCCCCAACCTCTTCGTCATCGGCACGCCGACCCAGCCGTTCTCGCACACGGTCTATCCGATCGCGGCGGACCGTTCGCGCGGGGTCGTCCGGGTCTATTGGGTGGGCGAGGACACCAGTGCCAGCCACCGCTTCGCCCGCGAATATTCGCTGGCGCAGATCAGGGACATCCATTGCGAGGACATCTCGATGATCGAACGCGGGCAGCAGGGCCTGGAGAGCGAGGCGCTCAGCCACATCCACCTCCAGTCCATGGAGGCCTTGTGCCGCCACCTCTACAACGAGGTGACGGACCGCGTTGAGGACTATGTGCGCGAAAACGGAGAAGCAGCATGAGCGAAGCGCCCATCCTGCCGACCGGCTTCGCCGCGCTGGAACCGTTCGTGCAGCAATGGTCCCTCGCGACCACGGCGGAGCGGGCCGCCCGGCGCAGCGCCTCCACCCCGGACGAGCGCGAAGCCTTCTTCGCCGCGGCAGGCCCGCTGATGGAGACCGCGCTCGACTATCTCGACCAGCGCGCCTTGGGTGAATTCACGCTGGCCGAGCAGCATCTGATGAACCTGATGCTGTCGTTCGCCCACATCATCCAGGCGGTCGAGATCATGGGCCCCGACGAGGCGAAGACCGCGCCCTGGCGCGACCGGATGCGCATCACCCGCGCCTCGGCCGATCGAGGAGTAGCCGCATGTTCGAACTGAAGGGCAAGACCGTCTTCATCACGGGCGGCGGCAGCGGGATCGGCGCGGGGATGGCGGAAGCCTTCGCCGAACGCGGCGCCCGGATCGTGCTGGCCGACGTCGAGGTCGGTTTCGCGGAACAGGAAGCGGCCCGGCTGTCGGGCCAGTGCGAGGTGCAGGTCGTCCCGCTCGACGTCCGCTCGCTCGATAGCTGGCAGGCGGCGCGCGAAGCGGCAGAGGCCCGGTTCGGCACGATCGACGTCTTGTGCAACAACGCCGGCATCTCGACCGGCTTCAAGCCGCTGCTCGACATCTCGCCCGAGGAGTTCGAGCGCGTCATGGCGATCAACGTCACCGGCGTCTACAACGGGGTGCGCACCGTGGCGCCGGCCATGGTCGCGCGGGGCAGCGGCCATATCGTCAACACCTCCTCGATGAACGGCCTGGTGCCTTTCGGCAGCTTCTCGGCCTATTCCGCGAGCAAGTTCGCCGTGCTCGGCCTCTCAGATGCCCTGCGCGAAGAGCTGGCGCCCTTGGGCGTCGGCGTATCGACCCTCTTCCCCGGCCTGACCCGCAGCCGCATGTCGGAAGCCGATGCCGGAGGGGCTTCCGCCGAAGACTCCGCCCGCCTCGCCGCCATCCGCGCGAACATGATGGAGCCGGTCTGGCTCGGCCGCGCCGTGGTCCGCGCGGTGGAGAACGATGAGCCCTACATCGTGACCCATCCCGAATACCGGGAGAACCTCGCCACCCGCCAGGAACGTATCCTCGCGGCCTTCGGCGAGCCGGCGCAGCCGGGCTATCGCACGGGCGCCTCCGCGACGAAGGTTTGATCCAGGCCTTTAGTGGCTGGAGATCGAACAGTCGCATATCGCGCAGATGTTCGTCCGATGGCCGGGGGAAGTGCGAAGTCGATGCGCCAGTCCGCAGGGATAGAAACGCCGATCAAGCGACCAAGCGGCAAGGCAGGGTCGGCGTTCAGGCTGGACACGACAGAAGCTTCATATCTGAAGGATTTCCTCGCAACGCCAGTTCACCGGGATGGCGAGGCCACGATCCAGGAGATGTGGAATTAACTACTGTTTCTGCGGAATTGCAGACTCTTCGTCCGAGCCATCAGGGTCCACCAACAAGAGGTGGGCGCTTATTTTCAAACCGTCCGCAATTCTCTCGATATTGTCGATGGAAACATTGCGCTCACCCCGCTCGATGCCGCCAAAATAAGTCCTGTCCATCTCGATGTCATAGGCAAAGACTTGCTGGCTGACGCCAAGTGCCTTCCGATAATTGCGGATATTGGCAGCCACGATCGCGCGTAAACAGCCAGGATGGGTGCGTTTCACCCTTTATGAATCGCCTGGTAGATGGTTATAAGGCGACGGGTTTTAAGCATCAATTTGAGTTGGTCATATCGGGAAGGCCGCTAGACGCTGCGAGGGCACGGATGAGGGATCTAGCGACACCGGGGGAACGCGCGGTCATGCACATGCGCGAGGCGATGACACTCCTCGAAGAGGCAAGCGAGGGCATAGCCGCCGCCCATCTACAGGCAGCCATTGACTCGGTCGAGCGCGTTGCGCCCTTGCGGCCGGGTGACGAATTGCCGGATGCGGGACCGGCAATTCGGAGTTCGCGGCGACGTAGCCTCCCTCAGAAATGGTGAGCTCATGCAGCGTCGCGGCGCGAGAACTTCGCGGACTATCTGGAGGCCTATGCGGTGGAGCCCGAAGGCTGACCCGACGCAGTGCTTCGCCCGACGCTTTCCCAAGCGCCAGGCGAAGCCGCTCGGCGGATCAGAACGCCTTGCTCACCCCCAGGCGGACGAACCTGCCGATGGTGAAGCCGTTGGCGACGCCGAACAGGGAATTGCCCGCCCCCCGGTACAAGGGCGGGGACTGATCGAACACGTTGTCGATGTTGAGCGTGAACGCCAGGTCCCTGGCGATCGCGCTGTCCCCGGGCACCTTGTACTGGAAGAACAGGTTGAACACGTTGAACGATCCGACGTGGTTCTGCTGCAAGTTCAGCACCGTGGGGGTGATGTCGTAGCCCTGCGAATGGTTCCAGGTCGCCTGTGCCCGCAGGGCGCCCACGTTCGCGCCGACCGTCGCGGTCAAACGCAGCCTGGTGGTATCGGCCTCGAGCGTCGAGACGAGCGGCGCCGCCGGGTTCGGCTGCTGCTTGTACTTCAGGATATAGTTGCCCGAAATCTCTGCGAAGATGTCGCCAAAGCCGGTCTGCTGCCGCCCGCGGACATAGAAGTCGAGCCCCGCTGTCTGGACCCGCGCCAGGTTCTGCGTGCGGCTGTCGAAGACGGCGTAGACGGCGCTGAGATCGCCATTGGGCAGTTGCGCCAGGAACGTCGAGGCATTGGTCGCTTCGCCGGCGAACCTGTCATAGAAGGCCTGCATCGCCGCCGGATCGTCATAGGTGACGTAGTTGTCCGGGAACTGGGGATAGAAGATGTTCGGGGAGAAGATCGGCACCTGGCCGATCGCGCCCTGGAAATCGATATTGTAATAGGTCAGCCCCGCGTTCAGCCCGGCCAGTTCGGGCCTGCTGATGTCGAAGCCCAGCGACCAGGTCGTCGCCTTCTGCGGCTGGAGCGGCATCTTGGTGCCCCCGAAGGTGACGATATGGGTCTTGGCGCCAACCGGCAGGCTCGGATTCACGTAAGGACGCGTGGCGATGGTCAGGGCGGTGAAGGAAGGAGAGGCCCCTTCCGAGATCGTCGAGATGCCCGGCGCCTGGAAAGCCTTGCCCCAGTTGCCCCGCAAGCTGAGCCACGCGACCGGCGCGAAGTTCACGCCGATCTTCGGATTGAAGGTGCTGCCGAAATCGCTGTAGTGGTCATAGCGCCCCGACGCCGTGACGGAGAGGCTGTGAATCCCGCTGTCCTCGCCGAGCAGGGGCAGATTGACCTCTCCGAAGATCGACTTGACGTTCCGGCTCGCGATCCGATCCGTCAGCGCGGCGACCTGGGCCGCGGTGGCGCCACGGCTGAAGGCGGCCTCGATCTTTTCATAGAGGTATTCCGCGCCGATCGCCGCGCGAACATCGCCGCCCGGCAGTCCGAAGAGCGGTCCGTCCATCACCAGGCGCGCATTGTGCATCGTATGCGTGCCCCGGCCGTACTGGAACCAGTCCCTGGCGGCCGCAAGCGTCGCCGCGTTCGTCGCCGCGGCGAGATCGACGGGGTTGAACGTCCCCGCCGTCGTGGCAGCGTTGATGGGCGCCAGGTTGATCAGGTCGCCGATGAAGCCCGCCTTGCCGATCCCGAAGTTGTAGAAGGCGTTGAGCTGCCAATCGCGGCCGATATTCCACTTTAGCGAAGGGGTGATCCCGTAGGCTTCGAGCGTCGAGGTGGCGCGCGTCGCATTGCCGAACACGGGGGAGAAGTTGAAAAGGAACTGCTCCGTGGTCGGCGCTCCGGGCAAGTTTATGAAATAGGGGCTGGTGTTCGGCATGGCCACGCCGTTGGCGGCCAGCGGCCCGGTGGAGGATTCGTTTCGGCGGTTGACGTAATAGGCCTGGAGCGAAAGGCTGACCGGGCCTCCCGCGTCATAGTTCAACCGGCCGAAGACCGTATGCTTCACCTCGGCCGGATAGAGCGTGGCGAATTGCGTATTGTCGCAGCGGTTGCCAAGCCCGGCGGTCAGACCGGGCAGCGCATAGGTCGTGGTGACGCCGCCCACCGTGGCGCGCACGTTGCCCACCGCGCAGGCCGAATCCGCCCCAACGCCGTTGACCCAATCGCGGCTCTGGGACCAATCGCGATCCCCGCCCAGCAAGGAGTCGTGCCGCGCGTAGTCATAGGTGATATAGGCGGAGAGCCCGCCCCAGGTATGGCCGGCAATGATGTTGGCGTTATAGGCATCGTAATTGTCGGCAAAGCCCACGCTGCCTTTGACCTCCACCCCGCCGAAGCGTTTCCGGGTGATGAAATTCATCACCCCGCCGACCGCGTCCGAGCCATAGGTCGATGAGCCGCCGTCGGTGACGACCTCGACCCGCTCGATCGCGCTCGCCGCGATCGCGTCGAGATCGGCCGACGATTGTTGGATGCCCATGCCGGGCAGGCGATGGCCGTCGATCAGGACGAGCGTCGAATTGGTGCTCGACGAGGTATTGCCGAGGTATCGCAGCGTCGGGCGATTGACCATCAACGAGAAGTTGCGATCGCCGCGGACCCCCAGGAAGCCCAGGAAGCTGCCGGCCTGGGGGATCGAGGTAATCAGTTCCGACGTGTTGACCGCGCCGGTCGCGGCGATCTTCTCCTGATCCACCCCGATCGTCTGCGCGCCGCCGGGCGCGATCCCGCGAATGAGCGTGCCGGTCACCACGATTTCACGAGCATCGTCGCCCGCCGGGGCGTCCTCCTGGGCATCTTGGGCGAATGCAGGCCCGGTCAATGCCAGAGCGCTCGTACCCGCCAGCGCGATGTAATGAATAACCCTCATTTCAAACCTCCCCACCATCAATATTTATTCGTTATTTTTCGATTATTTTAGAAAATGGGCTTTCATCCGGGATATCTGGTCCGGGCCAATGCCCAAGGTGTTGTGGATGTAGCCGCTGATTGAGCCGTCCCGGCGCGACATTTCGTCAAAAGCCGCCTCCAGGTACGATGGATCGGCAGTGCCGAACGCGCGAAGAACGTCGGGGTTCGCCCGCGACAGGCCCTCGGCCTGCTGCGAACTCAATCTCGGCGAGGCGACCCTGACCGTATTGGTCAGCAGGTAGTCCTGCATTATCGCTTCCCGCGGCACGCCCAGGGCGGACAGGATCAAGGCGGCGGCGATGCCGGTGCGGTCTTTCCCCGCGGTGCAGTTGAACGCCGTGGGCGTGCTCTCCGAAGCCAACTGCTGGAACAGGGCCTTGAATGCCGGCGCCTGCTCATAGGCGAGCGTGCGATAGATCTCGCGCATGGTCGCGGTCGCGCGGGCCGGAGTCATCTGGCCGTCGAAGACCTGGCTGAGATCGCCGCGACTGACCGGATAGTCGTAGGTCCAGTAATGAATGGACCGGCCGACCACCCAATGGTTCGGCCCGGCCGTCCGTTCGTCGGAGCTTCTGAGATCGAAGACGGATTTGATGCCCAGGGCATCGAGATGCCGCATGTCCGATGGCGTCAGATCGGTCATCGAGCCCGCGCGGAAGATCTTCCCCCACTGCACCGTCCGTCCGTCAGCCGTGCGATACCCGCCGAGATCGCGGAAGTTCCGGCCACCCGCCAGCGGCAGGACGCGATAGTGTTCCTGGCTCAAGCTGGTCTGCTCGGCAGCCCCGTCGTGCGGCGCGTTTCCAGGCGATGCTTCCGCGAACGCCGCGGCTCCGAAGAGCAGCGAACATGCGATCCCCCAAAGTCCCGATTTCATGGCCAACGCCTTCCTCCTCTCCAGCGATTTCTCTAAATCAATATACGGTTTATCCGGATGATTCGATAAATCTGGATAAAGCGTATATTTCTTAAGAGGCCTGCGCAATCCTCTTCGGAGCCCTTGATTGTGCAGGCGATTGCGTGGAGTGCTGCGGCATGGCCCATGATGAAGAGAATGCCATCCAGGCAACCGTGCGGCGCCTGCGCGAGCTGGCCCTGGCGGCCAATGAGGGAGACTTGCTCGGCAACGAGGAGACCCTCACCAGGCAACTGCTGGTTTCAGTGTCCACCGTTCGGCAGGCCGCCCGGCTGCTGGAACGGGAAGGCATCGTTCTGGTGCGCCGGGGGCGTGGCGGCGGCTATTTCGCGGCCCGCCCCGGCGAACGGACCATAGAAGCGGCCATCACCCACATCGATGTCGGCCCGATCTTGCCGATCGAGATTCACGTTGTCGCCACCGCGATCTGGCAAGCCGTGGTGGCGCATGTCACCGCCACGCCCGACCTGCGGGCCGACGCTGCCCTGCCGGGGCTTGCCTCCAAGATCCGGGCATTGCGCCGGAACGCCACGTTCACGGATGTCCGGGCGGTGGACAAGCTCATGAGAAAAGCGATCTTCAAGCTGTCCGGATTGCTGCACCTGGAATTGATTGCAAACATCAACTCCACCTTCGCCGGCCGAGCCTTTCCGGGCCTATCGGATGAGGAAGATCTCGAACGGCAATCCTGCTTCGTCGAAAGCTGGAAGAAATTTGCGCTCATGCAGATGGAGGCCATCATGGCGGGAGACGAGGATCTCGCCGTATTCGCCGCGGGGCGCATTCACCAGGCGATGCTGGCACGCCTGTCCTGAGCTTTGCCGGGCTTGGTCCTCGGCCGCCCAGGACGAGATCGCTCGGGTTTCGCGAACCGGTCGAGCCAAAACCCTTGATACGGCATGCCCCAAGCGAAACTCGACTGGGTTCGGAAGAGGCTTGGGTTCAGGTAATCGCGAAACGCTTGATTCCACGAGCTAGAGCGTTTTTCGCTCATTCTGGTTCGTACCCGCATGATCTGAAGTAGTTGGC
>CAZFPW010000039.1:8657-15331 GCA_964520765.1 uncultured Novosphingobium sp. | reverse complement strand
TCCTCTCCGCCAGGTCCCAGGGAGCTGGGGTTAAAGGTTCGCGCGTGGCCTTCGACAAGCTCAGGCTGAGCGGATGTGGGTGGGAGGATGGGGGTAAGGGTAAGGATAAGGGTGGAGTGGGGTGGGAGGGGAGAAGGGGAAATCACCCATCTGGTTATTTCCTCTTGACATCGTCACGCTGTTTCGGTACATATCAGGAACATCGCGATGGACCGAGTCGCTTCGGCCTCTCCCCCTCGCCCACCCCTTTTCCAAGGAACCGATCATGTCAGCACCGACCCAGCGCGGGAGGACGAAGCCGCGCGTCCGCCGCCCGGAGCGCCGCGCCAAGCAGGCCGGCGTCACCCCCGCCGAGCGGACGCGCCTGCCGCTCAACTGGCGGCGGATCTTCTTCGAGCGGCTGGCCGAAACCTCCAACATCGCCCGCGCCTGCGAGCACGCCGGGGTCAGCCCCGGCACGGTCTACGACCTGCGCCGCCGCGACCTGGGCTTTGCCGAGCGCTGGATGGCGGCGCTGGCCGAAGGCTACGACAACCTGGAGATGGAGCTGCTCGACCGGCTCCGCAACGGCGAGAGCGGGGCGGTCCGCTACAACTACGCCGTCGCCGTCCGCGCGCTCCAGGCCCACCGCGAGAGCGTGGGCAAGGAGAAGGGCCGCCGGGTCAGCGTCGACGCCGCACAGGTCCGCGCCTCGATCATGCGCAAGCTGGACGAGGCGCGCGACCGGGTCCTGGCGGCGGAGGCAGCGGAAGCGAACGCAGCGGGACGGGCGGACGATGCCGCCGATTGACCGCCCAGCTGATCGGCCAGCTGATCGCCCAGCCGACCGGCATGACTGGATGGCCCGCCCCGGAGCCAGGCGCGAGTGCCTGGCCCTCGTCGCCGGGATGCCGCCCGAGGAGCGCGACGAATGGGCCTATACCTGGGACGCCCACGCCCGCCCGGCCCAGCTCCCGCCCGAGGGCGACTGGACGCTATGGCTGATCATGGCCGGGCGCGGCTTCGGCAAGACGCGCGCCGGGGCCGAATGGGTCCGCGCCGTGGCGGAAGGCGATTCCCGCGCCCGCATCGCCCTGGTCGCCGCCTCGCTGCACGAGGCGCGGGCGGTGATGGTCGAGGGCGAAAGCGGGGTGCTGGCCTGCTGCCCGCCCCACCGCGCCCCGCGCTACGAACCGTCGCTGCGCCGCCTGACCTGGCCCAACGGCGCCCAGGCCATGCTGTTCTCCGCGCTGGAGCCGGAATCCTTGCGCGGCCCGCAGCACAGCCATGCCTGGTGCGACGAGATCGCCAAGTGGGACAATGCCGCCGGGCGCGCCCTCTCGGCGTGGGACAACCTGCTGCTCGGCCTGCGCCTGGGCGAGCGCCCGCGCGCGCTCGCCACCACGACGCCGCGCGCCGTCGCCCTGCTGCGGCGGCTGATCGACGAGGCCGAGGGCGGCGAGCTGGCCCTGACCCGCGGCCGGACGGAGGACAACCGCTTCAACCTGTCGCCCCGGTTCCTGCGCACGATGCGCCGCCGGTTCGGCCATTCGGCCCTGGCGCGGCAGGAACTGGACGGCGAGCTGATCCAGGACCTCGACGGCGCATTGTGGACCCGCGACCTGCTGGAGGCGGCGCGCGAGGACAGCGCCTCCGCCCCGCCCGCGCGCACGGTGATCGGGGTCGATCCGCCCGCCTCGGCCGGCGGCGACGAATGCGGCATCGTGGTCTGCGCCCTGGGCGCGGACGGGATCGGCCGGGTCCTGGCCGACGCCTCGATCGGCAAGCCCACGCCCGAGCGCTGGGCGCGGGCCGTGGCGCGCGCGGCCGAGGCCTGGCAGGCCGACCGCGTGGTGGCGGAGGCCAACCAGGGCGGCGACATGGTCCGCGCCGTGCTGCACGCGGCCGACATCGCCCTGCCGCTCCGCCTGGTCCACGCCCGCACCGGCAAGGCCGCCCGCGCCGAGCCGGTCGCCGCGCTCTACGAAGCCGGCCGGGTGCGCCACGCCGGCCAGTTCCCCGCGCTGGAGGACCAGCTGTGCGGCCTGCTGCCCGGCGGGCGCTACGAAGGGCCCGGCCGCTCGCCCGACCGGGCCGACGCGCTGGTCTGGGCGCTGACCGAGCTGATGCTGAAACCCCGCCGCAGCCAGCCGCGGGTGTGGCTGGCGTAGCGGCGGGGGCGGCGCGTGTGCTTCGACAAGCTCAGCATGAGCGGAGTTGGGCACATTGGGCAAAACATCCGCTCAGCCTGAGCTTGTCGAAGCCTGTCCTGAGCTTTGCCGAAGGGGCCACGCGATATCTGTGCCGCCAGGTTCACAGGGGCTTGGGGCAAGGTTCGCCCGTGGCCTTCGACAAGCTCAGGCTGAGCGGAGGTGGGATGATCGGGCAAGACACCCGCTCATGCTGAGCTTGTCGAAGCACACGCGCCACACCTCACCCCAAAACCGAAAGGAACCCCCATGTCCTTCCTCGCGACCCTGGCCGCCGCCTTCAAGGGCGGGGCCGGGCGCGTGCCGCTGGCGCGCGCCTTCGCCTCGCCCTGGCGCTTCGCCGACGAGGCGCCCGACCGGTCCTTCGAATATGCGCGCTCGGTGCGCCGGGCCTATCTCGACAATCCGGTCGCCCAGCGGGCGGTGCGGCTCGCGGCGGAATCGATCGGCGGGGCGGCCCTGCTGCCGACCGACCCGGCGCTCGCCGCGCTGGTCCAGGCGAGCAGCGCCGGGCAGTCCCTGCTGGAGACCCTGGCGAGCCAGGTGCTGCTCCACGGCAACGGCTATGTCCAGGTGATGAAGGACGCCGCCGGGCGGCCGGTGGAGCTGTACGCCCTGCGGCCCGACCGCGTCTCGGTGATCGCCGGGGAGGACGGCTGGCCCGGCGCCTATGCCTACAAGGTGGGCGAGCGGACCCTGACCATCCCGCTGGAGGACGAGGACGGGGGGCCGAACCTGATCCACGTCCGCTCGTTCCACCCCACCGACGACCATTACGGTGCGGGGTGCCTCGCCGCGGCGGAGCAGGCCATCGCCACCCACGACGCCGCCGCCCGCTGGAACCGCGCCCTGCTGGAGAACGCGGCGCGGCCCTCCGGCGCGCTGGTCTTCGACGGGGGCGAGGAAGGGCTGACCGCCGAGCAGTTCGACCGGCTGAAGGAGGAGCTGGCCCGCGCCTTTTCCGGCATGGGCAATGCCGGGCGGCCGATGCTGCTGGACGGCGGGCTCAAGTGGCAGTCGCTCAGCCTCTCGCCTGCCGACATGGACTTCGCCGCGCTGAAGGCCGCCGCCGCGCGCGACGTGGCGCTGGCCTTCGGGGTGCCGCCGATGCTGCTCGGCCTGCCGGGCGACGCGACCTATGCCAACTACCGCGAGGCCAACCGCGCGCTGTGGCGGCTGACCCTGCTGCCGCTCGCCGCCAAGCTGCTGGACGCCCTGGCCGAGGGGCTCTCGCCCTGGTTCCCCGATGCGGTCCTGGCGATCGACTTCGACCGCGTGCCCGCGCTGGCCGAAGACCGCGAGCGGCTCTGGGCCCAGGTCTCGGCGGCGGACTTCCTCAGCCGCGAGGAAAAGCGCGCGATGCTCGGAATCAAGGAGAATGCACGATGAACAGCGAAGAGATCCGCGCCCTGGTCGAGGAGGCCGGCGAACGCGGGGCCGAGCGGATGCTCGCCCGCATGGGCCTGGCCGACGCCGAGGCGCGCAACGACCTGACCGAGCTGCGCCAGCTCCTCCAGGCCTGGCGCGACGCCAAGGCCAGCGCGTGGAAGGCGGCGATCGAGTGGATCGTGCGCGCGGCGCTCGCCCTGCTGCTGTTCGGCATCGCCTTTCGCCTGGGCGCGATGGACATCCTCAAGTGACCCTTCGACAAGCTCAGGACGGTGCCTTGAGGTTCGCCGGATATGCCGCCCTGTTCGACCGGCGCGACGCCGGACGCGACACGATCCGCCCCGGCGCCTTCGCCGCGACTCTGGCCGGGCGGGAGGGGCCGCTGCCGCTCTGCTGGCAGCACCGCCCCGACCGCCGGATCGGCTGGATCGAGCAGATCGCGGAGGACGCGCACGGCCTGCGGGTGATCGCCGCGCTCGACAATCCCCACGGCGCGGCGGCCCTGGCCCTGCGGCGCGGGGCGGTGACCGGCCTCAGCTTCGGCTACCGCGCCCGCGACGCGGTCCGCGACAAGCGGGGGCGCGAATTGCGCGCCATCGACCTGTTCGAGGTCAGCCTGGTGACCCATCCGATGCAGCACGGCGCGCGGGTGCATCTGATCGCCTAGCCGGAAGGTGAGCGCGTGGGCTTCGACAAGCTCAGCCTGAGCGGACGTTTTTTACCCAGGCCCGCTCAGGCTGAGCCTGTCGAAGCCCACGCGCCGCCCTCTCCCCCTCCAACTCCCCCCAAAAGGCCGCCCCACCGGGCGGCCTTTTTCATGAAAGGTGACTACCCGATGGATACCGAAACCCCCGCCGATCCCCTTGCCGCCTCGTTCGACATCGTCGCCCGCCAGGACGCGGCCGACCAGGCGCTGGGCGCGCTGCGCTCCGACGTGGAGGAGGTGAAGGGCCGCCTCGACAAGGTCGCCCGCGCCGCCGCCCGCCCGGCCCTGGGCGGGGAGCCGCCCGCCAGCCCCGAGCTGAAGGGCTTCGTCGACGGCTATCTGCGCCACGGCCGGGACAGCGAGCTGAAGTCGCTGACCCAGGGCGTGCCGGCCGACGGCGGCTATGCCGTCCCGCGAGAGATCGACGCGGCCATCGCCGCCCAGCTCGGCAAGCTCTCCCCGATCCGGGCCATCGCCCAGGTCGTGCAGGTCGGCTCTGCCGGCTACCGCAAGCTGATCGCCACCGGCGGCACCGCCTCGGGCTGGGTGGCCGAGACCGGCGCGCGGCCCGAGACGGCCAGCCCCAAGCTCTCCGAGATCGCCCCGCCCTTCGGCGAGCTTTACGCCAATCCCAGCGCCAGCCAGGCCATGCTCGACGACGCGGCCTTCGACCTGGAGACCTGGCTGGCCGACGAGATCGCCGGCGAGTTCGCCCGGGCCGAGGGCGCGGCCTTCGTCTCCGGCACGGGGACCAACCAGCCCAAGGGCTTCCTCGGCCAGCCGACCAGCGCCAGCGGCGACGCGGCCCGCCCCTTCGGCACCCTGCAGTTCGTCGCCAGCGGCCATGCCTCCGGCCTGGGCACGGTGATCGAGCTGGCGCTGGTCGACCTGGTCCATGCGCTCAAGGCCGGTCACCGCCAGGGGGCCAGCTGGGTGATGAATTCCGCGACGCTGGCGCAGGTGCGCAAGCTGAAGACGACCGACGGCTCCTTCCTCTGGCAGCCGAGCCTGATGGACGGCCAGCCCGCCCGCCTGCTCGGCTATCCGGTGGTCGAGGCCGAGGACATGCCCGATGTCGGCGCGGGCGCCTTCCCGATCGCCTTCGGCAACTTCGCCAACGGCTACCTGATCGCGGAACGCAGCGCGACGCGGATCCTGCGCGATCCCTATACCAACAAGCCCTACGTCCACTTCTACGCGACCAAGCGCGTCGGCGGGCAGGTGCTGGATAGCGACGCGATCAAGCTGCTGAAGATCGCGGCCTGATCCGACCCTCCCCGCTCGTGGGGAGGTGGCAGCCCGCAAGGGCTGACGGAGGGGGCTTTCCCCGTGGCGCCGCGCTGAACCGAGAGCCCCCTCCACCATGCTGCGCATGGTCCCCCTCCCCGCCAGCGGGGAGGATTTCGTTCCCTTCAACCAGGAGACCGCGATGAAGCGGCTTATCGTCTCCCCGCCGGTGCTGCCCCCGGCGGCGCTGGCCGAGCTGAAGGACTGGCTCGGCATCTCGACCGTCATGGACGACGCCCCGCTGACCGGCCTGCTGCGCGCCGCGCTGGAGCTGTGCGAGGGCTTCACCGGGCAGCTGCCGCTTGCCGCCACCTGCGAGGAAGTGCTGCGCCCGACCGGCGGCTGGCAGCGCCTCGCCACCCGGCCGGTCCAGGCGATCGTCCTGGTGGAAGGGGTGCCCGCCGCCGGCCCGCGCTTCCCCCTGCCGGCCGGAACCTACGAACTGGACCTCGACTCCGGGGGCGGCGGCCTGGTCCGCCTCGCCGCCCCCGACCCGGCCCCCCGGATCGCGGTGCGCTTCACCGCCGGCCTCGCGCCGGACTGGGCCGCCCTGCCCGAAAGCCTGCGCCACGGCGTGATCCGTCTCGCCGCGCACCAGCACCGGGCGCGCGAGGGCGACGAGCCGGGCCCGCTGCCACCCGCGGCGGTCGCCGCGCTGTGGCGGCCGTGGCGGCGGCTGCGCCTGACATGAGCCCGTTCGACGCCCTGGCCCCCCGCCTGATCGCCCACGCCGCCCGCCTGGCCGAGGCCCGCGCCCGCCGCCGCCGCGAGCCGGGCTGGTGGCGCCAGGCCCACCTGCTCTGGCCGCTGTTCACGAAAGGATAGGCGATGGAGATTCCCCTGCGCGCCGCGCTGCTCGGCTGGCTGGCCGAGGACCCGGTACTGACCGCCGAGCTGAACGCCATCGTCGAGGAAGCCCCTTCGCGCACGGCCCTGCCCTGGCTCGCGATCGCCGCCAGCGCCAGCGCCGACTGGAGCACCAAGACCGCGCGCGGCCGCGAGGTCCGCCTGGCGCTGGAGCTGCACTGCCGGGGCGACCGGGCCGACGACGCCGCCCTGCTCGTCGGCCGGATCGAGGCGCTGGTCGAGAGCCTGCCGCCGCA
>CAZFPW010000039.1:4030-8557 GCA_964520765.1 uncultured Novosphingobium sp. | reverse complement strand
CCGCCCGCCTACCAGACCGTCGCCGGCCTGCGCACCACGCAGATGACCATCGCGGGCGACACCGTGGTCGTCACCAACAAGGCCAGCGGCGGCTGGCGCGAGCTGCTGTCGGGCGCGGGGGTGCGCTCGGTCTCGGTATCGGCGGCGGGGATATTCCTCGGCTCGGCGGCCGAGGCGCAGGTCCGCGCCAATGCCATGGCCGGCACGCTCGACGACTATGAGCTGTCCTTCGAGGACGGGGAGAAGCTGCGCGGCCGCTTCCTGATCCAGCGGCTCGACTATTCGGGCGACTTCAACGGCGAGCGCACCTATTCGCTCCAGCTCGAAAGCTCCGGCCCCGTGGTGCCGGCATGACGGCCGATCGCGCCCCCAACCCCTGGCGCGGCGAGGCCGAGCTGACCGTCGCCGGAACGCCCCGCCTGCTGCGCCCCACCTTCGCCGCCCTGGTCGCGGCGGAGGAGGAGCTGGGCCCGCTCTTCGCCCTGGTCGAGCGCGCCGGGGCGGGCCAGCTCCGCCTGACCGAGATCACCGCGCTGTTCTGGCACTGCCTGGCCGAGCGCGAGGCCCTGACCCGCGAGGAGGTGGGCGAGGCGGTGCTCGACACGGGCCTCGCCGCCGCGTCGAAGCCGCTGCGCGTGCTGCTCGGCCAGATCCTGCAAGGCGCGTGAGATGGCTTTCGGGGCGAACGCGCTGCGGCTCGCCCGCCTGGCCGCGCGCCTGCTCGGCTGGCGGCCGCCCGAGTTCTGGGCCGCCACCCCCGCCGAGCTTGCCGCGATCCTCGGCGGCGATCCCGCCGAAGGCCTTTCCCGCGCCGACCTCACCCGCATGATGGAGAACGAGCCATGACCGACCCGGTGGAAAGCCTGCTGATCGACGTGCGCGCCAATACCCAGGGCTTCGCCGCCGACGTGGCGGCGATGCGCGGAACCTTCGACGGCACCCTGGTCGACGGCTTCGGCCGGGCGGGCGACGTGCTCGAACGCGGCCTGCTGAGCGCGATCCGCAAGGGCAGCCTCGGCTTCGAGGACCTCCAGCGCATCGCCCTGCGCGTGCTGGACGACATCGCCGCGCGGGCCGTAGGCACGCTGTTCGATTCGGTGGGGCTGGGCGGCGGAGGCGGCGGGGCGGGCGGCCTGCTCGGCGGCATCCTCGGCTCGGTCCTGGGCCTGCCGGGCCGCGCCACCGGCGGCCCGGTCTCGCCCGACCGGCCCTATCTGGTCGGAGAGCGCGGGCCGGAGCTGTTCGTGCCGGCCAGCGCCGGCCGGGTCGAGCCGAACGCCGGACCGGGGCGCGAGGTGCGCGTCTCGATCAACGTCACCACCCCGCGCGGCGGCGACGCGCCCCAGGCCCTGCAACGCTCCAGCCGCCAGGTGGCGAGCGCCGTGCGCCGGGCGCTGACCACGTTCTGATTTAGCCGATCCTCCCTGTTCGCAAGGCGAATGGGGAGGGGGACCGCTCCGCGCAGCGGAGTGGTGGAGGGGGAATCGCGCTCCCCCATCCCCCTCCACCACCGCCCTTCGACAAGCTCAGGACGGCGGTCCCCCTCCCCATTCCCGCTGCGCGGAAACGGGGAGGATCATGAGAACGAAAAGGAATCCCCCATGGCCTTCTGGCTCGCCTCCGCCCGCGAGGGGCAGGAGACCGACTGGATCCAGCGGTTCGACCCGCGGTTCTGGACGGTCAACTTCCCCCGCCCGATGATGGCCGCGCTCGTCGCCACGGCCCCCGATGCGCTGCGCGTCGACGCCGCCTTCCTGCGCGAGGGCGACCTTGCCGGGCTGATCTGGGAAAGCGAGGACCGGCTCGACCATCCCCTGCTCGCCTACGACACCGACCGCGACTATGGGCGCACCACGCTGTCCTTCCGCTGGCGGTCGTCGGGCGTGGTCCCGCTCGATCAGGTCAACGGCCCGACCCTGACCGTCGAGGGCCGCGATGCGCAGGGCAATCCCCGCGCCTGGTACGTCCGGCTGTGGAACTACGCCGTCGGCTCGCCCGAGGATGCGGTGGTGACGCTGCCCTTCTCCGCCCTTGCCGGCGGCTTCGCCCACCCGGAGGAGACCGATCCGGTCTGGCCGCACGACATCGACCGCATGTTCGTCTCGCTGGTCGCGCCGGGCTTCGTCCGCGACGGCGAGGAGCCGCTGGCCGCCCCCGCCGAGGGCTGGGCCGAACTGTCCGGCATCCGCTGCGAGGGCCACCGCCCGATGCTGCGGATCGGCGACGTCATGGTCCCGGCGACGGGCCTCTGCGCCGCGACCGGGTTCGACGACAACGGCACCCAGGCCCCGGCGCGGCTGGTCCGCAACCTGCTCGGCCTCGGCTATCGCGGCAGTGTGGTCCACTACGTGGGCATGAGCCATTATTTCCGCCTCGCGGCGGAGGGCGGCGAGTTCCTGGTCGATCGGAGCGGCGATCCGCTCTGCGCCCCGGCCCGCGCCTGGCACCGGGCCTTCTTCGCGGAGCTGGCGGCGGCCGGGTTCTCCCCGATCGCCTCGCTGTCCTACGAGGTGCTGGCCCAGCACTGCCCCGACGCCTGGCAGCAGCGCGCCTGGAACGGCGATCCCGCGCGGACCGGCTGGGACCCGCCCTCGGCCCTGCTCTCGCCCGCCCATGCGGCGGCGATGGCCTGGCTGCAAGCGGTCGCCGCGGAGTTCGTCGGGCTGATGCGGGATGCGGCGGTGCCCGTCCGCTTCCAGGTGGGCGAGCCGTGGTGGTGGGTCACTGCCGAGGGGCGCATCTGCCTTTACGATGCAGCGGCCCGCGCCGCGCTCGGCGGCGCGCCGGTGGAGATCCCCGACCTGCGCGCGCCGCTATCGCCCGCGCAGCAAGAGCTGCTCGACGATGCCGGCGCCTTGCTCGCCGCCTCGACCGCCGCGCTGGGCGGGGCCGTCCGGGCGGTGGAGGCCGGAGCCGAGCTGCTGCTGCTCGCCTTCACGCCGACCGTGCTCGATCCCGCCATGCCCGAGGCGCGGCGCGCGAACCTGCCGACGGGCTGGGCCCATCCCGCCTTCGACCGGCTCCAGGTCGAGGACTACGACTGGCTGACCGCCGGAGCCGACGCCTGGCGCCGCGCCGCCTATGCCACCGTGAACGACCGGCTGGGCTATCCGCCGGAGGATCAGGACTATTTCGCCGGCTTCGTGCTCGACCCCGCCGACCGCGACCGGTGGCGGCGGATCGACGCCGGGATCGACGAGGCCTTGGCGCGCGGCCACCACGAGGTCTTCGTCTGGGCCCTGCCGCAGATCTGCCGCGACGGCTTCGTCCGGCTTCCCCCACCCGCAGAGGAGAGCGAGATGATCGCCTTCGACGACATTCCCTATCCCCTCGCGCTCGGCAGCGACGCGGCGGTCTCGCCCGAGTTCTCGACCGCGATCGCCGTCACCGCCTCCGGCTTCGAGCGGCGCAACAGCCTGTGGTCCGACGCGCGGCTGCGCTTCGACGTGGGGCCGGGCATCCGCTCCGAGGCGGAGCTGGGCACGCTGATCGCCTTCTTCCGCGCCCGGCGCGGCGCGGCGCGCGGCTTTCGCCTGCGCGATCCGTCGGACTTCAGCTCGAACGGGATGACCGGCACGCCGGGCATGGCCGACCAGATGCTCGGCACCGGCGACGGCGTGACCGCCGCCTTCCCCCTGGTCAAGCGCTATGGCGGCCTGGCGGAAGGGCAGGTGCGGCGGATCACCCGCCCGGTTGCGGGCTCGGTGCTGGTGAGCGTGGACGGCGCGGCCGCCACGGGCTGGACCCTGGGCGAGCACGGCACGATCCTCTTCGCCGCGCCGCCCGCGCCCGGCGCGGTGGTGCGCGCCGGCTTCCGCTTCGACGTGCCGGTGCGCTTCGCCGAGGATCGGCTCGACGTGTCCGGCGCGGCCTTCGCGGCGGGCGAGGCGCCCACGGTGCCGCTCGTCGAACTGCGCGAGGCGGCATGAGCCGGGTCTGGTTCTCCCAGCCGCTGGAGACGGTCGCGACCTTCTGGCGCGTGCTGCGGCGCGACGGCGTGACCCTGGGCTTCGCCACCCACGACCGCGACCTATGGTTCGACGGCCTGCTCCACCGCGCCGCGCCGGGCCTCACCCCCTCCGCGATCCGCCGCTCGGCCGATCTCCAGCCCGACAGCGCCGAGGTCGAAGGCGCGCTCTCCCACGAGGCGATCGCGGCCACGGACCTCAGGACCGGGCGCTACGACGGCGCGCGCATCCTGGTCGGCCTGGTCGACTGGGAAACGCTGCAGCGCGAGGTGATCTATCGCGGCGCGATCCAGGCCGTGGCCGAGGAAGCGGGCCGCTTCACCGCCGAGCTGGCCTCCCGCAAGGCCGAGCTGCAGCGCGACTTCGTGCCGCGCACCAGCCCGACCTGCCGCGCCGAGTTCTGCGGCCCCGGCTGCGCGCTGTCGGGCGCGGCGTTCGATCATCGGGCGGTCCTGGCAAGCCACGATCCGGCCCAGAACGCCGTTACGCTGACCCTCCCCGTAGCGCCGGCCAGGCTGCTCGGCGGCACGCTGCGCTGGATCGACGGGGCCTATGCGGG
>CAZFPW010000039.1:0-3930 GCA_964520765.1 uncultured Novosphingobium sp. | reverse complement strand
TGCATCGGCGTCTTCGCGGCGGCCATGGCGCGGATGGGCCGCCCGGTCGAGGTGCCCAACGGCTATGCCCTGCGGCTGCGCGACATCGCCACCTTCCGGCCGCTCGCGGCGCAATTCGGCTTCGCGGAGGCGACGGGCGAGCCTCGGCCCGGCGACGTGCTGATGTTCGCCGTGGGCCCGGTGCAGTTCCACCTCTGCATCGCGGCGACGCGCGCCGGCTTCATCCACGCCCATGCGGGCCTGCGCCGGGTCGTGCTCGGCCCCATCGGCGCCGACTGGCGGCCGGCGGGCCACTGGCGCCTTATCGAGGACTGATCGAATCATGGCCACCCTGCTCTTCACCGCGCTCGGCACCCTGCTGGGCGGGCCGCTCGGCGGCGCGCTCGGCGCGCTGGCCGGCCGCCAGGTCGACGCGCTGATCGTCGGCAGCCCGACGCGCGAAGGCCCGCGCCTCAAGGAGCTGGCGGTCACGACCTCCAGCTACGGCTCCCCCATCGGCCGGCATTACGGACGGATGCGCGTGCCCGGCTCTATCATCTGGGCAACCGACCTGGTCGAGCACCGCAACAAGGAGGGCGGCGGCAAGGGCAAGCCCTCGACCGTGACCTATTCCTATACCGCGTCCTTCGCCGTGGCCCTGTCCAGCCGGCCCGTCGCCGCGCTCGGACGGATCTGGGCGGACGGCAACCTGCTGCGCGGCGAGGCCGGCGACCTCAAGGTCGGCGGGACGCTGCGGCTGCATTCCGGCCACCGCGACCAGCCGCCCGACCCGCTGATCGAGGCGGCCGAGGCGACGGGACGCTGCCCGGCCTTCCGCGGCCTCGCCTATGCGGTGTTCGAAGACCTGCAGCTCGAGGAGTTCGGCAACCGCATCCCCTCGCTGACCTTCGAGGTCGTGGCCGACACGGGCGAGCTGAGCCTCGCCCCGCTGTTCGAAGACGCGCTCGATGCGGTGGACGCCGACCTGCCGCTGCCCGGCCTGATCGGCCTGTCCTGCGAAGGGGCGCTGGCCGATGTCCTCGCCCAGCTCGATCCGGTCTATCCGATGGACTGCGACGCCGCCGGCGTGCTGACGATCTCGCGCGAGCGCTTGCAGGACACCGCGATTGCCCTAGCCGAACCGGCGGTGGCGACCGGAGACGGCGATTTCGGCGCGGGCGCGGGCTTCACCCGCCGCCGCGCCGGGCCGTCCGCCGCGCCCCCCGGCTTGCTGCGCTATTACGACATCGACCGCGACTTCCAGCCGGGCGTGCAGCGCGCGCCGGGGCGTCCCCTGCCGGGCGAGCCCGCCGCGATCGAGCTGCCCGCCGCGCTCGATGCCACCGCCGCCCGCCAGCTCATCGCCGCAGCGGCCAAGCGCGCCGCCCTGGCGCGCGACAGCCTGTCGTGGCGCACCGCCGAACTCGATCCGGCGGTCGCGCCCGGCGCGGTGGTGACCGTTCCCGGCCACCCCGGCCACTGGCGCGTCCAGGATTGGGAGTGGCGCGCCGAGGGCGTGGAACTGACGCTGATCCGCCTGCCCCCCGCCGCGCTGGTCGCCGCGCAACCGCCCGGCGGCGATCCCGGCCGCCCCAATCCCCCCGTCGACGCCCTGCCCGCGCCGACCGCTCTCGCCGCCTTCGAGCTGCCCTGGGACGGCCTCGGCAGCGGCGACGCCCCGGCCCTGTTCGCGGCCGCCTCGTCCGCCGGGGCCGGCTGGAAGGGCGCGGCGCTCTATGCCGATCACGGCGACGGCCAGCTCGTCCCGCTGGGCGCGGCCGGACGGGAACGGGCGGTGATCGGCACGGCGCTCCACGCCCTGCCGTCCGCTTCCTCCTTGCTGGCCGATCGCAGCTCCACCCTGACGGTCGAGCTGCTCGCCCCTGAGATGATGCTGATCGACGCCAGCGCGCGGCAGCTTGCGAATGGCGCGAACCGCGCCCTGGTCGGGGCCGAGGTGCTCCAGTTCAGCCGGGCCGTGCCGCTGGGCGACCGCCTCTGGCGGCTCGAGCAATTGCTGCGCGGACGCGGCGGCACCGAGCCGGGCATCGCGGCCCATGGACCGGGCGAAAGCTTCGTCCTGCTCGACGGCGCGCCCGTCGCGCTCGATCCCGGAATCGTCGGCACGGCACCCGGCACCCGGATCGCCGCGCTCGGGCTGGCCGACGACGAGGCCGTGGCCAGCCCGATCGCCGGCCGCGGCGCGACGCTGCGTCCGCTGTGCCCGGTCCATCCGCGCCGCGCGGAGGGCGCGGACGGCGGCATCGTCCTTGCCTGGGTCCGCCGCGCGCGCGGCGCCTGGACCTGGCCCGACAATGTCGATGCGCCCCTGCGCGAACAGAGCGAAGCCTATGAAGTCGGCTACGGCCCCGCCGTGGCGCCCGTGGCGCGGTGGACCACCGCCGTGCCGCGCCTGGAGCTGACGGCCGCGACGCTTGCCGATCTCACCGCCTTGTTGCCGGGCGGGGCGTTCCACGTCCGCCAGGTCGGCAGCTACGCCCGGTCGGAACCACTGTTGCTCACAAACCTCACCTGATTTCCCTACCTGTTGCCGGAGCCTGCCATGAGCGATCCCCTCTCCTTCGATTCCGCCACCCCGCGCTATGCCCTGCCCCTGCTGTTCGCCGGGCAGGCGCAGAAGGAATTCTACGTCAACGAAGCCCATGCCCTGGCCGACGCCCTGCTCCACTGCGCGGTGGAAGGCATCGCCGATACGCCGCCCGCCACCCCGGCGGACGGAACCTGCTGGCTGGTCGGCCCGGCCCCGGACGGGGCCTGGACCGGCCAGGCCGGCAAGCTCGCCTGCCGCCAGCTCGGCAACTGGCTGTTCGTCGCCCCGCGTGACGGGCTTGCCGTGCTCAACCGCGCCGACGGACAGGTGATCCGTTACCTGGGCGGATGGTCGACGCCGGCCGCGCCCGCCCTGCCGACGGGCGGCGCCACCGTCGATGCCGAATTGCGCGCGGCCTTCGCCGCGCTGCTCGACGCCTTGGCCGATGCCCACATTTTCATGAGAACTTGAGGGAACCAACTATCGCCGCACACGTTCCGGGCGTTGAACAGGGGGGTTCTTGCCACGCCTTTGTTTCATCACCGCCCGATAAAGCGGCATTTTTGCAACACTTTGCGAATTTGCTCGCTTGCATGGGCTCGATGTAAAAGTTAGACGTTGCAACACTCGGTGATCTAAATCGCTAGAAGGGGAAATAATAATGCGGAAAACCGTCCTTGGTTTGGCGCTGGCCTCGTCGGCTCTCGCCACGCCTGCGCTGGCGCGTGACGGCGCCTGGTACGTCGAACTCGACGCCGGCGCGACCATCGTCGAGAACGCCACTGTCTACGACCCGGTCAATGTCGGCGCGCTCGACACCGACATCGGTTACGATTTCGGTGGCATCGTCGGCTACGATTTCGGCAGCTTCCGTCTGGAAGCGGAGGCCGCTTACAAGCGCGCCACCAATAACCGCTATCTGACACCTGGCGGCGGCTCCATCGGCGGCCTGACGGGTCATGTCGATGCGCTGAGCTTCATGGTCAACGGCCTGGTCGACTTCGGTCCCGATGACGGCCTGCAGGGCTTCGTCGGCGGTGGTGTCGGCGTTGCGCGCGTGAACGCGGTCGAACTTGGCGCCGTCAACGATTCGGACAGCGGCTTCGCGTGGCAGCTCCTCGCGGGCGTGCGCTATCCGGTCAGCCAGAATGTCGACCTCGGCCTGAAGTATCGCTTCTTCAACGTCGACAACGTCGATGTGAACAGCGTCTTCGGCCCGGTCCGCAGCCGCTATCGGTCGCACTCGGCGCTCGTGACGCTGGCGTACAACTTCGGTGGCGAACCGGCTGCTCCGCCGCCGCCCCCGCCTCCGCCGCCGCCCCCGCCGCCGCCTCCCCCGCCGCCTCCGCCGCCGCCGCCGGTCGTGGAATGCAACAAGGGACCCTACATCGTGTTCTTCG
>CAZFPW010000038.1:13252-15404 GCA_964520765.1 uncultured Novosphingobium sp. | reverse complement strand
CAGGACACCAGCGCCAAGCTGCTCGGCAATGCGATGAAGTTCCTGATTTCGGACCTGGAATTGCAGGACAGCCTGCGCGCCGATCCTGCGAAGATCCCGTCCTTCCTGGAAGAAGTGCTGCGGATCGAAGGCTCGACCAAGCAGGGCGCCCGCCTGGCCCGCCGCGACACCGAGGTGGGCGGGGTGAAGATTCCGGCCGGGACCCGCATTCTCGTCGCGATCTCCGCCGCCAACCGCGATCCGAAGCGCTGGGAGAACCCGAACGAACTGGTGCTCGACCGTCCCAAGATCAAGGAACACCTCGGCTTCGGCCGCGGCAAGCACGTTTGCGCCGGCGCCCCGCTCGCCCGCGTCGAGGTGCGGGTCATTCTGGAGAAGTTCCTGGCCTATACCTCCCGGATCGAGCTTGACCGCGAGCTTCATCCGAACGGCGTCTCCGATCTCTCCTATGAGCCGAGCTTCATCATCCGCGGCCTGGCCGAGATGAACCTGAAGCTGACGCCGAGCGAGTCCTTCCTCGCGGCCTGACCTGTGATCTCCCCCTCCTCTGAAGATGAGGGGGAGACAGCCGCCCTAAGCCCCCAACAGCCGCGCCAACCATGCGTCGCGCGTCGCGACGCAGGCTTGCGATACCTTGGCGTGCGGGGCGATGGTGTAGAAGCCGTGAAACGCGCCGGGCCAGACATGTAGCTCGCAGGCGTTGCCGGCGGCCATGAGCCGCTGGGCATAGCCGATCGCCTCGTCGCGGAAGGTCTCGGCCGAACCGACATCGATGAAGCTCGGCGGCAGGCCGGCAAGGTCGGCCATCCGCGCCGGCGCGGAATAGGGATCGACCTGGTCGGTGCCGTAACGATCGCCCCAGCACGGCCCGCCAGGCGGTGACGTTGCACACGCGGTCCCACACTCCGAGGCCTTCGAACTGCCGGGCCGAAGCGGTTTCGCTGCGGTCGTCGATCATCGGGCATTGCAATATCTGGCCTGACAGCTTCGGCCCGCCCCGGTCGCGCGCCAGCAGGGCCGTGCCCGCTGCCAGCCCGCCGCCCGCGCTGCCGCCGAAGATCACGATGCGTTCGGGATCGATCCCGAGCGAGGCGGCATTGTCGCGCATCCAGACGAGGCCGGCATAGCAATCCTCCACCAGGGTCGGCGCTTCGTGCTCCGGCGCGAGGCGGTATTCGACCGTCACGCAGACCGCGCCATGCTCCAACGCCCAGCGCGCCAGCACGTCCGCTCCGGCAAAGCGATTGGCCATGACCATGCCGCCGCCGTGGACATGGTAGATTCCGGGGCCGGTCCCGGAATGGCCGCGCCGGGCGATGACCGAGACGAGGATGGTTCCGCCCGCATGGCCGGGAATTTCATGGTCGACGCAAGTAACGTCGGCATCGCCGAGCACGTCTGCGGCCGACAGCTGCCCCAGGCCCTGCTTCCGTTCAAGCTCCTCGCGGGTCATGCCCAGCGGGAAAACGCCCGGGCAGGCGGCGAGGAATTCGGCGAGTTCCTTGTCGAAGGGCGTCGGAGCGGTGTCGGTCATCCCACGGCATTAGGGCGATATCCGGGCGGAAGCCAGTGCGCTTCGCTTGCCACAATTTCGCCACATACTAACCTTGCTGAACAGTTCACCGTTGGTGAAGAACGCTTTGTCGTCATAGAACGCCTTGTCTATCGAATCGGTAGACGCGTTCGGCGGCCACGCCGGCCGTCTGGGAGAGCAAGATAATGCGTGTCAGACATCCCTCATTTCTGATCGCGACGACCATGGCCCTGCTGTTCGTCACAGGGTGTTCGCAGAAGAGCGAAAGCGATCCGGCCGTCGAGGCCGCAAGCGCGGTTGGCGAGCCGGCGGGGTCCGCCCGCGACGCCGCCAGCGAGAGCCGCGCCGGGCCGGACATCGGCGGCGCCGTCGCGCCCGGCGTGGCCTTCACCTATCAATATGCCTTCACCCTGCCGGCCAAGGCGATCTCCGGCGTCCAGCGCGATCATGCGGCGGCTTGCGAGAAGCTCGGCGCGGCGCGCTGCCGCATCACCGGCATGAGCTATGAGCAACCCGGGGAAGACGAGGTTTCCGCCCGGATCGACTTCCTGCTGGCCCCGGACCTCGCCCACCGCTTCGGCAGCGAGGGCATCGCCGTGGTCGAAGCCGCCGAGGGCA
>CAZFPW010000038.1:9775-13152 GCA_964520765.1 uncultured Novosphingobium sp. | reverse complement strand
GTCTCGCTCGGCAGCATGGAGAACATGCTGGCCGTGGTCCTGCTGGTGCTGGGCTATGCCCTGCCCTGGCTGCTGATCGCGGGCGTCGCGATCCTGATCTGGCGGTTCGTCAAGGCCAGGCGTCTCCTGGCCCAATTGTCGGCGGGTGCCCACTCCCCCGCCGCCTCCGCGGGCCCGGTCTCGGATAGCTGAGACCGCGGCGATCCGCCCCCCGCGCCGGTTTCCCCCTGCCGGCGCGGGGGCTTCGGATCAGGGATAGGGACGCCGGTCGAACTGCAGGTAGGAAAGCTGGGTTTCCTTGATCCGCCACTTGCCGTCCGGGCATTTCACATAGCGTTCGCGATAGTGCCCATAGCCGGTGTGACCATATTCGCCCACCGCCTCGCGCCGGTCCTCGGCCATCTCGACCCGGTCGTTCATCGCCCAGATCACGCGGGCGCCCTGCCCGTCGGCATCGAAGGCGATCTCCGGGTTATGGACCTGGTGCGACGTCCTGGCGTGCTCGATGGAACCCAGCACCGTGCGGATCGCCGCCTCGCGCCCTTCGATGCGATAGCCGCCGGCCGGGGTCGTATCGAGGACCAGGTCCTCGGTGAAGCAGTCCGCCCATCCGGCCCAGTCCTTGGTGTCCATCAGCCGGCAGTAGCGCGCCTTGGTCTCGCAGATCGCGACCCAATCGGTGAAATCGGCGGTCATTCGGGTTCCTCTCCGTTCTTGTCGGCGCATTCTGGCGGGACAACGGGCCGCGGGACAAGCCCGGCCCCGCTTCATCGTCGCGGCGATTGGGCTTGCCCCGCCGTCCCGCCCGACTTAACGCCTCGCTCATTCACAAGCACGGGAACCGGAAATGCAGCGTTTCGAAGGCACCAGCAACTACGTCGCCACGGAAGACCTCAAGGTCGCGGTCAACGCCGCGGTCCTGCTGCGCCGTCCGCTGCTGGTGAAGGGCGAGCCGGGCACCGGCAAGACCGTGCTGGCCCACGAAATCTCCAAGGCCGTGGGCGCCCCGCTGATCGAATGGAACGTGAAGTCGACCACCAAGGCCCAGCAGGGCCTCTACGAATACGATGCGGTCGCCCGCCTGCGCGACGGCCAATTGGGCGACGAGCGGGTCCACGACATCCGCAACTACATCAAGCAAGGCAAGCTGTGGGAAGCCTTCACCGCCCCGCAGCTTCCCGTCCTGCTGATCGACGAGATCGACAAGGCCGACATCGAGTTCCCCAACGACCTCCTCCAGGAACTCGACCGGATGAGCTTCGACGTCTACGAGACGGGTGAGCGCATCGCGGCCAAGGACCGCCCGATCGTGGTCATCACCTCGAACAACGAGAAGGAGCTGCCCGACGCCTTCCTGCGCCGCTGCTTCTTCCACTACATCAAGTTCCCGGACCGGGAGACGATGCAGGCGATCATCGACGTCCACTTCCCCGGCATCCAGAAGGCGCTCGTCACCAAGGCGATGGAAGTGTTCTACGAGGTGCGCGAGGTGCCGGGCCTCAAGAAGAAGCCCTCGACCTCCGAACTGCTCGACTGGCTCAAGCTGCTGCTGAACGAGGACATGCCCCTCGACGTCCTCCAGAACCGCGACCCCACCAAGGCGATCCCCCCGCTCCACGGCGCCCTGCTCAAGAACGAGCAGGACATCATGCTGTTCGAACGCCTGGCCTTCATGGCGCGGCGGCAGGGGGCTTGAGCCTCCTAGGCCGCCTCTTCGGAAAAAAGGAGCCTCCGGTACGACCGGAGGATCACTTCGCTAAATGTGTAATCTCTGAGTTGTCCAAACGCGACACTGCTATTCGGGTTGAATACGATCAGAAGACGTTTGAGTTGCATCATATCGACCCCATGGGGCGCGGCCAAAGGATGTTTCTCTACAATAGCTTTGTTGAATATCAGCGGCTCAATGACGCGGAGCAACGAGATCATCTTGTACGAGTTGTGGATTTCATTATCGAAAGTCGCCGTCCTCGACCGGAGGGGGATGCAGCACTGAACCAACTGCTTCCCGTGATCCGTGCAAGATCAGATTTGCTTGCGGTGACGGCAGACAGCCAAGGCTTCCCCTACGATCAGTCCTCGCGTGTATTTTGCGAATCCATGCTTCTTATGCTCGCGATCGATTCCGAGGTTTCTATCGGTCTGGTGACTGATGAAATTTTGGAAGGCTTAGGAGTGTCTTTCGAGGATGCGCTAGGGATCGCGATTGCCCATCTGGATGAACGTGGTGGGCACCGCTTCGGTCAGTTGGCTGAAGGGACATTTGTCTCGCAGTGTGAAGATTATTACGACGCCTCCCGCATCCTTATTCCTGATCTACTGGCCCAACTGCCTTTGGCGGGAAATCCAGTAGCGATCCTTCAAGCACGTTCTGCGATATTGGTCACCGGAAGCGAGGACAATGCTGGGCTTGCGATGATCGCTCAGTTTGTCCTGGATGATTTCGCAGAAAATGAACGAGCGATTTCTCTAAGCCCGATCGAATGGGTCGATGGGGAGTGGCGTCCCTTCGTGGTGCGAGAGAATCATCCTTCGGCCCTTCGCAATCTCAAGCCGAACCAACTGTGCTGGACCTACAATGCCACCAGCGCGAGTTTGCAGAAGAAGCTTGGCGACGACGTATATGTCGCGAACGCGTTGTTGGTCGAAAAGGATGGCCTAGCTGCAACTGCTGCGACCTGGGCTGCAGGGGTGCCTACAGCTTGTCCTTTGGTGGACGCGGTGCTTATCGAGGAACAAGACGAGTTTCCCCAGATCATAAGGAGCTTGGCAGACGTATTGGGTGTATGCGGGCCGTTCGAGGACGTCACCGCAATGCCCTATCCGCAGCGGTGGATGCTGCCTGCGACGATGGGTGATGAGCAGAGAAGGGAACTCACAGAGCGATACGCAGAACATGTGTTTTTCCCTGACGATAGTCAGGACAAGTTGGGAGCCTAAGTCATGACCCACACCGGCCACTGCCTCTGCGGCCAGGTCCGCTTCACCATCGATGCCGAGCCGACCGGCGCGCGGATTTGCTGGTGCCGCGATTGCCAGTACATTGCCAGCGGCTCGGCCACGGTCAACGTGCTCTTTCCCGAGGAGGCCGTGCGCTACGAGGGCGAGGTCGGCACCTTCCGCATGACCGCCGACAGCGGCAACACGGTCGAGCGAGGCTTCTGCACCGGGTGCGGCGCGCAGATGTACAGCCGCACGGTCGAGCCGCGGGGCGCTCCCATCCGGGTCCGCGCCGGGACGCTCGACGATCCCGGGCTGATACCCCCCACCGCGATCATCTGGGCCGCCAGCGCGCCGGGCTGGGTCGAACTCGATCCCAAGCTGCCGCAGCATGCCCAGGGGCTGGATTCGCCGATCATCGAGACCTATTCCTGATG
>CAZFPW010000038.1:0-9675 GCA_964520765.1 uncultured Novosphingobium sp. | reverse complement strand
CCGGCTCGCCCTGCTATGGCGCCGTCCATACCCCCGGTCCCGCCGTTTCCTGCAAAGCTCTTCGGACTGTTGGAAACGCCCTCATGGAAGGTCACAGGTCGGCGTGCAAAGTGACGGAAATTCCCCAATGTCTTCAATACTTCGCCGCAAGGTGACAGCGAACTTTCGCCCCTGTTTCCGCGTCACTTTCACCCGTCGCCTTGTCCGAGCCTGAGCCATGTTCTTCAACTTCATCGACGAGCTTCGCGCCGCCGGCATCCAGGCGAGCTTCAAGGAGCATCTGACCCTGCTCGAAGCGCTGGAAAAGGACGTGATCGAGCAGACGCCCGAGGCGTTCTACTACCTCGCCCGCGCGACCTTCGTGAAGGACGAGGGCCTGCTCGATCGCTTCGATCAGGTGTTCGAGAAGGTCTTCAAGGGCGTCCTGACCGACTACGGCCAGCAGCCGGTCGACATCCCCGAGGACTGGCTGAAGCAGGTCGCCGAGCGGTTCTTCTCGGAAGAGGAGATGGAGCAGATCAAGGCCCTGGGCTCCTGGGACGAGATCATGGACACGCTCAAGAAGCGGCTCGAGGAGCAGCAGAAGCGCCATTCGGGCGGCAACAAGTGGATCGGCACCAACGGCACCTCCCCGTTCGGCCATGCCGGCTATAATCCCGAGGGCATCCGCATCGGCGGCGAAAGCAAGCACGGGCGGGCGATCAAAGTCTGGGAAAAGCGCGAGTTCGCCAATCTCGACAACACCAAGGAGCTGGGCACCCGCAACATCAAGGTCGCGCTGCGCCGCCTGCGCCGCTTCGCGCGCGAGGGCTCGGCCGAGGAACTGGACCTCGACGCCACGATCGAGGGCACGGCGAAGCAGGGTTGGCTCGACATCCGCATGCGGCCCGAGCGGCACAATGCGGTGAAGGTGCTGCTGTTCCTCGACGTCGGCGGATCGATGGATCCGCACATCAAGCTGGTCGAGGAACTGTTCAGCGCCGCCACGGCCGAGTTCAAGAACCTGGAGTTCTTCTATTTCCACAACTGCCTTTACGAAGGCCTGTGGAAGGACAACCGCCGCCGCTTTTCCGAACGGACGCCGACCTGGGACGTGCTCCACAAGTACGGGCACGACTACAAGGTGATCTTCGTCGGCGACGCCTCGATGAGCCCCTACGAGATCACCCATCCCGGCGGCTCGGTCGAGCATTTCAACGAAGAGACCGGGGCGGTCTGGCTACAGCGTGTCACCAACACCTATCCGGCGACGGTCTGGCTCAATCCCGTCCCGGAAAAGCAGTGGGACTTCTCCGCCTCGACCAAGGTGATCCGGGAGCTGATGAACGGCTCGATGTACCCGCTCACGCTGGAGGGGCTGGACGATGCGATGCGGGAACTGACGCGCAAGAAGCACTAACCGTGCCGGTCAAGCTCTTCCGGCAGATGCCGGCGCGCGCGCCAGAGCAGTAGGGCGGCCATGAGCGAGACCAGGCCGGTGATGAACAGGACGTAACGGACGCTCTCCGCGCCGTAGGTGGGCTTCAGCAAGTCTGAGCAGAAGCCCAGCAGAACCGGGCCGAGACCAAGGCCGATCAGGTTCTGCATCAGCAGGATCGCTGCACTGGCGACGGCCCGCGCCGCCGGCGGCACCAGGCCCTGAACCGCGCTGTAGTAGGGGGCCACATAGATCCAGTTGAGCACGATCGCGGGGAAGAACAGGATCATCGAAAGCCGCCAGTCGCCGACGAGCAGCGCGGCCAGCAGGAAGGGCACGGAAAGCGCTTGGGCGACGGCCGGGATCGTCAGCAGATGTTGCTTGCCCCTGGCCCGGTGGCGGTCACCGATCTGTCCGCCGAGCCAGACGCCCAGGATCGAGCCGATGCCGTTGACCAGGCCGAACCACAGCCCGGTTTCGGCCGGGGTCAGGTGGTGGCTGCGCTGGAAGAAGATCGTCGTCCAGATGAGCACGCCATAGGTCGCGAAGGACGCGAAGCCCGCAGTGGTCAGCAGCAGGCGCATCGCCTTTGAGGCCAGGATCTGCCGCAGCGCGTCACCCAGCGGCAGCGGCACGGCCTGCGCGCTCGGCCCGCCCGAGCGGCGCGGATCGCGCAGCAGCAGGACGACGATCACCGCGAGCACGAGACCGGGCAGGCCGACCGCGACGAAGGCCATCCGCCAACCCAGGGTTCCGGCCAGAAAGCCGCCCAGGACCATGCCGATCAGGCCGCCGATGGGCGGGCCGAGCTGGTAGATCGCGAAGGCCCGCGCCCGCTTTTCCGGCGCGGCGACATCGGTGATCAGGGAGTGGGCCGGCGGCGTCCCGCCCGCCTCACCGACGCCCACGAAGACGCGGGCGATCGCCAGTTGCACGAAGCTGCGCGCTCCACCGCAAAGCGCCGTCGCCAGCGACCAGACGGCCACCGCGACGGCGATCAGCTTCACCCGGTCCGTTCTCGGGCGGTCAGCAAGCCGGGCGATCGGCAGGCCGAGGGTCGAATAGAGCAGCGCGAACGAGAGCCCCGTCAGCACGCCGATCTCGGTGTCGTTGAGATCGAGGTCGCGGGCGATCGGCTCGGCCAGGATCGTCATGATCTGCCGGTCGAGGAAGTTGAACACATAGACGATGAGCAGGACGCCCAGCGTCAGGTTGAGCCCGGTCCGTCGTTCCATGCCCCCTCCCCCTTTTGCCCTATGCGTAGATCAGCAGCGGCCGGACCTGCTCGGCCCAGGCGGCTTCGTCGGCCGCGGCGATGCGGTCCAGGTCGCCGGCTTCCGCGCCGGCATCGTCCACCCATTCGCGCAAGGCCGGGCCGCCGTTAATGACGTCGATGGCGAGGCGGTCGAACTCGTACTCGTAGGGGAAGTCCCGCCAAAGTTGATAATCGGGATAGAGCCGGCGGATCGCCTTGAACGCCAACGCCTGGAGCCGCCAGGGGCGGAACCGGGCGTGGTCGTAGAACGGCCCTTCGGCGTGGATCATCAGGCCGTTGCAGAGCTGCCCGGCATGCTTGTGAAAGGTCGGCTCGAACCAGCATTCGCGCAGGGCGCAGCCTGTGAGCCAGTCGGACGCGAAACGGTTCATCTCGGCGAGGACGGCCTTGGCGGCGATGTCCGGCGCGCCGAACAGGACTTCGAGCGGGCGGGTCGTGCCGCGGCCTTCGCTGAGCGTCGCGCCTTCGAGCATGACCGTGCCGGCATAGGCGCGGGCCATGTTGAGATTGGCGGCGTTGGGGCTCGGGTTGATCCAGATGCGGCTCTCCGGCCAACCGTAGCCGGGGGCGGAATCGGGCGACCAGTTCTCGACCTCGATGACGCGATAGTCGACGTCGAGGCCGAAGTGCGCGACGAACCAGCGCCCCATCTCGCCCAGGGTCAAACCGTGGCGCATCGGCATCGGTCCCGCGCCGACGAAGCTCTCCTGCCCCGGCAGCAGAGTGGTGCCCTCGATCGGGCGGCCGGCGGGATTGGGACGGTCGAGCACCCAGACGGACTTGCCCTCTCGCGCCGCCGCTTCGAGGAGGTAGAGCAGCGTCGTGACGAAGGTGTAGATGCGGCAGCCGAGGTCCTGGAGGTCGAACAGGAAGACATCGGCCGTTGCCATCATCGCCGGGGTCGGGCGGCGGACCTCGCCATAGAGGCTGAACACCGGGATGCCGTAGAGCGGATCGGTCTCGTCCGCCGTCTCGACCATGTTGTCCTGCTTATCGCCCTTCAGGCCGTGCTGGGGGCCGAAGGCGGCGGTGACGTTCACGCCGACGCCGATCAGGGCGTCGAGCGAATGGGTCAGGTCCGCCGTCAGCGAGGCGGGATGCGCGACCAGGGCGACGCGCTTCCCAACAAGGGGACGGCGCAAGGTGGGGTCCGCCAGGAGGCGGTCGATGCCGAATTTCATGAGCCGCTGGGTGCCGCAAGCTCTCCGGCGAAGCAAGCCGGGCTGTGGAAGTCGGGTTTTCCTTCCCCATGGGCGATCGCCCAATAGGAGATGACGCCGCCTTCCTCTTCGATCACCGCGCTCAGGCCATAGTGCCAGGGCAGCGGCGGCAGGCCGGCGATGGGCACGGCGGCATCGAAGATCGCCATCGACTGGCCGACCCGCGCGGTGCAGGTCGGCTCGTGCGGCATGGGGCGCTCGCTCATTCCGGCGCGGTAGGCGGTGAGGTCATAGGCCGCCCAGCGCTCCGAGGGTGAGAGGTTCAGCTCGACATAGGATTCGCCGCCGGGGGGCCGCAGGAAGAACTCGAAGCAGGTCGTCTTCCACAGGCCGTCAGCCCGGCCCTTGCCGGCGAAAGGGGGAAACACCACGCGCTCCGCCCCGTCGATCCGCCAGCGCAGGCGCAGCCAGTCCGCATCGGCCGAGACCACCCGCGCCGCGATGCTCCGCACCTGGCGGGGCGGGCTGTCGGGATGGGGAATCAGCCTATGCGTTTCCAACTGCCTCTCCTCATGCTAGGCGCGCCGCCGTTATGGCCAATTACAAGTCCGACCTGCTCCGCCTGCTCGACGAGCGCGGCTACATCCATCAGCTTACCGATGCCGAAGGGCTGGACGCCCTGGCGGCCCGCCAGGTCGTGCCGGGCTATATCGGCTTCGACCCCACCGCGCCATCGCTCCATGTCGGCGGGCTCGTCCAGATCATGCTGCTGCGCCGGCTCCAGCAGGCCGGGCACAAGCCGATCGTGCTGATGGGCGGCGGCACGGGCAAGATCGGCGATCCGAGCTTCAAGGACGAAGCGCGCAAGCTGCTGACTACCGACCTGATCGCGCAGAACGTCGCCTCGATCCGCAAGGTCTTCTCCCGCTTCCTGACCTTCGGAGACGGGCCGAGCGACGCGATCATGCTCGACAATGCCGAATGGCTCGACCGCCTGGAATATATCCCCTTCCTGCGCGAGGTCGGCCAGCATTTCTCGGTCAACCGGATGCTCAGCTTCGATTCCGTCAAGCAGCGGCTCGACCGCGAGCAGTCGCTGTCGTTCCTCGAATTCAACTACATGATCCTCCAGGCCTACGATTTCCGCGAGCTGGCCCAGCGCAGCGGCTGCCGCTTGCAGATGGGCGGGTCCGACCAGTGGGGCAACATCGTCAACGGGATCGAGCTGACCCGGCGGATGGACGGCGTGGAGGTCTATGGCGTGACCACCCCGCTGCTGACCACGGCCGACGGCAGCAAGATGGGCAAGACCGTCGCCGGCGCCGTCTGGCTCAACGAGGACATGCTGCCGGCCTACGACTTCTGGCAATACTGGCGCAATTGCGACGACCGCGACGTGGGCCGCTTCCTGCGCCTGTTCACCGACCTGCCGCTGGACGAGATCGCCCGGCTCGAAAAGCTTGAGGGCAGCGAGATCAACGCGGCCAAGGTCGTCCTCGCCAACGAGGTCACCAAGCTGTGCCGGGGCGAGGAGGCCGCCAGGGCCGCCGAGACGACGGCGGCGGCAACCTTCGCGGACGGCGGACTCGGCAAGGATTTGCCGGTCCTGACCCTGCCGGCCGAAGGCATCGGCATCGTCGATGCGCTGGTCGGCATCGGATTTGCGGCGAGCCGTGGCGAGGCCAAGCGGCTGATCGCCGGCGGCGGAGCCCGCGTAAACGGCGCGGTTATCGACGATGAGGGGCACCACATCGCCGCTGATGGCGGCGAACTGCGGATTTCGGCCGGAAAGAAGAAGCACGGAGTGCTGCGACCGGCATAAGGGACGGCAAGAAGCTGCCGGTTTACGGTTTTTTCGCCATTTCCGTGCAAAACGGACCTTCCGGTTCAAGGCATGGAGATGGTGGAATATGGTCGCTGGAGCACAACTGTCGGTCACGGATCTGCGCCGCGCTGCCCGCCATCCGGTCGACTATCCGGTGATCGGGGAGCATCGCCAGCTCGGCGACCTGCACCTGCACATCGCCAATATCTCGGCTCATGGCTTCATGACCACTGGCGCCACGGGCATGAGCCGGGGCGAGCGGATCACCATCCGCCTGCCCCATATCGGCCGGATCGAGGCGCACATGATCTGGAGCACCGAGGACCGCGCCGGCTTCCAGTTCGAGCGCATCCTGCGCCTGGACGATTTCATGACGCTGATCGACACGATGCAGCCCAACCCCCGCCTGCGCCGGGGGCGTTAACACGATCATATCGCCCTAGCCGGGTAAATCCGGGTAGTGGCCCATTCACCATACCCCGCTCAGCCTGAGCTTGTCGAAGGCCACGCGCAAACCTTGCCGCAGGCGCTCCGGACCTGGCGGCTCCGACATCGCGTGGCCTTCGACAAGCTCAGGCTGAGCGGGAGGTGCGGACTAACGGGGGGCTACGGACACAACCAGGGCCAAGCTCCGCTTTAGCCCGCGACAGCATCGGCTCGCTTGGCAAAGCCCGATGGCGGTGCCATGCGAAGCGCCGTGAAAGAACCGACCTCCCCCCTTCAGATACACGATTATCGCCTGTTCTGGCTGGCCCGCTTCGCCTCGGTGCTGGCGACGACCGGCATGGTCGTCATCATCGGCTATCAGCTCTACGACGTCGCCCGCAGCGACTATGGCATGGACATCGCCCAGGCGGCGCTCCAACTCGGGCTGCTCGGCCTCGTCCAGTTCCTGCCGCTGTTCTTCCTGACTCCCGTCGCGGGCGTGGTCGCGGACCGCTTCGACCGCCGGATCGTGGGCGCGCTGGCCGCCAGCGTGGACCTGTTCATCGCCCTGTCGCTGGCAGTCGCCACCTATGCCGGCACGGTAACGCTGCCGCTGCTCTACATCCTGGGCGCGCTGCACGGCGCGGCGCGGGTGTTCATCAGCCCGGCGCTCAGCTCGATCGTCCCCAACATCGTGCCGCCCACCCTCCTGCCGCGGGCCATCGCGATGAACTCGATCGCCTGGCAGGTCGGCTCGGTGGCGGGGCCGGCGGCGGCGGGGCTGCTCTTCGCCCTGCATCCCAGCGCCTCCTACTGGGTTTCCGCCGCGCTCCTGCTCGTCGGCGCTGGCAGCCTGCTGGCGATTCGCAAGCTCCCACTGCATGAGGCGAACCGCGATCAGCATCCGGTCCGTCAGATCGTCGACGGCTTCAAGTACGTCTGGAACGAGCGCTTCCTGCTCGGCTGCGTGACGCTGGACCTGTTCGCCGTGCTGATGAGCGGGGCGACCGCGCTGCTGCCGATCTATGCCCGCGACATCCTGCATGTCGGCTCCGAGGGGCTCGGCATCATGCGCGGCGCGCCGGCCATCGGCGCGGCATTGGTGGCGATCTTCCTGTCCTGGCGGCCGATCACCACCAACGTCGGCAACAAGATGCTGTGGGGCGTCGCCGCCTTCGGCCTGTTCACCATCGGCTTCGGGCTGTCGCGCGACTTCCTGCTGTCCCTCACCATGCTGGCCCTGCTCGGCGCGGCGGACATGGTTTCGGTCTATGTGCGGTCCAGCCTGGTCCAGCTCAACACGCCCGATCACGTGCGGGGGCGGGTCTCGGCCATCTCCGGCCTCGCCATCTCCGCCTCCAACGAGCTGGGCGAAATGCGCGCGGGCGGCGTCGCCGCCCTGCTCGGCGCGACGGGGGCGGTTGTGTTTGGCGGCATCGGTGCGATAGTGGTCACGGCACTGTGGGCGGTCCTGTTTCCTGAGCTCCGCAACGCAAGGACGTTCGCGCCCCAGTATCGCCAGATAACGGAAGACCTTCCCCCTAAGGAGCAAGCGACATGAAAGCGGAATCCATTCTCGCCACCATCGGCAACACGCCGCATGTTCGCCTGTCCCGCCTGTTTCCCGACCACGAGGTATGGGTGAAGTGCGAGCGCGCCAATCCGGGCGGCTCGATCAAGGACAGGATCGGCCTCGCAATGGTCGAGGCCGCCGAGCAGAGCGGCGCATTGAAGCCCGGCGGCACGATCATCGAGCCGACCTCCGGCAACACCGGCATCGGCCTGGCGATGGTCGCCGCGGTCAAGGGCTACAAGCTCATCCTCGTCATGCCCGAATCGATGTCGCTGGAGCGGCGCCGGCTGATGCTGGCCTATGGCGCCAGCTTCGACCTGACCCCGCGCGACAAGGGCATGAAGGGCGCGATCGAGAGGGCCAAGGAACTGGTCGAGACGACGCCGGGCGGCTGGATGCCGCAGCAGTTCGACAACCCCGCCAATATCGAGGTCCATGCCCGGACCACGGCCGCGGAAATCCTGGCCGACTTCCGCGATGCGCCGTTCGACGCGCTGATCACCGGGGTCGGCACGGGCGGGCACCTCACCGCCTGCGCCGAGGTGCTCAAGCAGGCTTGGCCGAACCTGAAGGCCTGGGCGGTGGAACCCACGCTGTCTCCGGTCATCTCCGGCGGCCAGCCCGGTCCGCATCCGATCCAGGGCATCGGCGCGGGCTTCGTGCCAGCCAATCTGCACACCCAGGCGATCAGCGGAGCGATCCAGGTCGAGGCGGCCGACGCCAAGGAATGGGCGCGTCGCTCGGCCCGCGAGGAAGGCCTGCTCGTCGGCATCAGCTCGGGCGCGACACTGGCCGCGATCGCGCAGAAGCTGCCGGAGCTTGGCGCGGGCGCGAAGGTGCTGGGCTTCAACTACGACACCGGCGAGCGCTATCTCTCGGTGCCGGACTTCCTGCCGGAATGAGCCTGGAGCCGGTCGCCTACCGCGACGGCGACGTCGCCCTGACCGGCTTGCTGGCCCGGCCCACGGGCCAGGCGCGCGCCGCGGTGGTGGTTTTTCCGACCATCGCCAACGCCACCCCGGCGGTCGAGCGGCGCGCGGCCATGCTGGCGGACGCCGGCTGCGTCGCGCTGATCGCGGACTTATACGGCGAGAAAGTCGAGAGCTTCGAAGCCTCGCGCCCGCTGGCCGAGAAGCTGCGGGCGGATGTCGGGACCTATCGCGGCCGGCTGCTGGCCGCGGTCGAGGCCCTGCGCGGCCATCCGGCCGCCGCCGGGCTGCCGCTCGGGGCGATCGGCTATTGCATGGGCGGCCAGGCCGCGCTCGAAACCGCGCGCGCGGGGGCGGACCTGGCGGTCGTCGCCAGCTTCCACGGCCTGCTGGAAACGGCCCGCCCGGCGGACAGGCCCATCGTCCCGCGCCTGCTCGTCTGTCACGGCGATGCCGATCCGATGGTGCCGCGCGATCACGTGCTGCGCTTCTGGGAAGAGATGGACGCGGTCGGCGCCCATTGGCACTTCCACGGCTACAGCGGGGTGAAGCACGGCTTCACCGATCCCGGCAGCGACGCGCGCGGGATTCCGGCCATCGCCTATGACGCCAGCGCCGACCGCCAGAGCTGGGCCGCGCTGATGGCCCTGTTCGACGAGGTTTTCGGCCCCAACGCCTGAAAAATGCGCTTTCGCGCAAGAGAGCTATCGACGGCTCGCGCGAATCGTAGCAGACTGCTTCGCGTAGCCGTGACGGCTGCCCGCCCGGCGTCCGCTACGGCTATGGAAGCGTCCTAGAGGCGCTCCAGGAGTAGAGGAGCCGAGAGCGATGACCGAAGGGGACAGAGTCTTCTATCGACGACGGCTCAAGGAAGAGATGAAACTGGCTCGCGTGGTCGGATGCCCCGACCGCAAGGAGCTTCATCTCAGATGGGCCCAGTATTTCAGCCAGCGCCTTGACGGCAAGCGCGCCACCAGGCCGCCGCCGTTACCCAGCCACTAGCGCATGAAACTGAATCCCCTCCCGTGCGGAGGGGATTTTTCGTTCCGGACGGGCTCTAGCCGATCGC
>CAZFPW010000037.1:1885-15965 GCA_964520765.1 uncultured Novosphingobium sp. | reverse complement strand
GTTCTCGCCGGGGCCGCAGATCACCCAGGGGGCTTCGGTCGGCAGCTTCTTGAGGTGCACGCGGCTCGACTTGTAGGAGCAGTGCTCCGACCACATGACCGAGAAGATGCCCAGCTCGACCATGTTGGGCTCGCGGCCGAGCGCGTGGAGGAGGTGTTCGTATTCCTCCGGCGAAAGCCCGTGGGCGGCGACGACTTCCGGGGTGATTTGTTGGGCCGAGTCTGACATGGCCCGCGCATTAGCGGCGCTTCCCCGCTCTTGCTAGCCGCCAATGCCGGTTTTGCCGCGCTGGAGATCATGCCGCTGAACCCGCCTTGACCCTGGCGCTGCCGCCCGCCATTGCTCGGCCATGGACCAAAGCAGCCCGGATATCGCCGCCATGAGCTTCGAGGACGCCCTGCGCGCGCTGGAGGACGTCGTCCGCCGGCTCGAAAGCGGCGACGTTCCGCTCGACGATTCGATCACGCTCTACGAACGCGGCGAAGCGCTGCGCAAGCATTGCCAGGCGCGGCTCGATGCCGCGCAGGCGCGGATCGAAAAGATCGTCGCGGGGCCCGATGGCCAGGCCGCCGGTGTCCAGCCGTTCGACGAAGCGGGGCGCTGACATGTCCGAGGTGGTCTTGCAGGACGGCATCCTGGCCGAAGGCATCAAGCGCATTCAGGCGGAAGTGGATTCGCTGTTCGACGCCCTGCTGCCCGTGCCGGGCGACGCCCGCGCGCGGCTCTATGAAGCGGTGCGCTATGCGGCGATCGCCGGGGGCAAGCGGCTGCGACCGCTGCTGCTCGTCGCCACGGCGGAGATGTATGGGGTCGATCGCGCCGCGGCGGTGCGGGCCGGCGTCGCGCTCGAGGCGATCCACGTCTATTCGCTGATCCACGACGACCTGCCGTGCATGGACGATGACGACCTGCGCCACGGCAAGCCCACGCTCCACCGCGCCTTCGACGAAAGCACCGCGGTGCTCGCGGGCGATGCGCTGCAATCCTTTGCCTTCGAGGTGCTGTCCGATCCGGCGACAAGCGGCGATCCCTTCACCCGGATCGAGCTGGTCGCCACCCTGGCCCAGGCCAGCGGCATGAGCGGCATGTGCGGCGGGCAGATGATGGACATCGTGGCCGAAACCTCCGACTTCGACCTGCCGACCGTCACTCGCCTGCAGCAGCTCAAGACCGGTGCCCTGCTCGGCGCGGCGGTGGAGATGGGGGCGATCCTGGGGAAGGTCTCGCCCGAGGGGCGCATCCACCTGCGCGGCTATGCCCGTGACATCGGCCTCGCCTTCCAGATCGCCGATGACCTGCTGGACTACGAGGGCGATCAGGAGGCGGCTGGCAAGGCGCTGCGCAAGGATGCGGAGGCGGGCAAGCAGACCTTCGTCTCGCTTCTCGGCCCCGAACGCGCCAAGGCCCAGGCCCGGGCGCTGGTCGACCAGGCGATCGCGCATCTCTCGCAGCATGGGGCGGAGGCCGATCTGCTGCGCGTGGTCGCTCGCTACATCGTGGAAAGGGACCGCTGATGGCGGAACGTATCGGCGTCTATCCGGGCACCTTCGATCCCATCACGCTCGGCCATGCCGACATCATCCGGCGTGGCGCCAAGCTGGTCGACCGGCTGATTATAGGGGTGACGACCAATCCTTCCAAGAACCCGATGTTCTCCCCCGACGAGCGGATCGCGATGGTGGAGCGCGAGGTCGCGGCGCTGGGTCTCGATAACGTCGAGGTCATCGGGTTTCACGCCTTGCTCATGCGCTTTGCCGAAAAGCAGGGGGCCAGCATGATCCTGCGCGGCCTGCGCGCCGTCGCGGATTTCGAGTATGAATATCAGATGGCCGGCATGAACCAGCAGCTCAACGCGAAGATCGAGACGGTCTTCCTGATGGCCGACGTCAGCCTGCAGCCGATCGCCTCCAAGCTGGTGAAGGAGATCGCCCTGTTCGGCGGCGACATCTCGCGCTTCGTCAGCCCGGTGGTGAAGGAAGAGGTCATGGCGCGGGTCGAGGCCGTGGGACGGCTGGGGGATTATTGAAGGCCTGGGGGCGGCATTCATTGCCATGACAGCCAACGAGAGCTATCTGCCCCGCGACTTCCGGGAGAATTCACGCCGATGAACCGCCGTCATTTCGCCGCCTTGGCGCTTGGCCTGTCGCTGTCCCTCTCGCTGATGGGCCAGCAGGCCTGGACCAAGGACAAGGAGCCGGCGACTCCGCCCAAGCCCGTGCTGAGCGCGGTGGTCGATCCCGATCCCAGCCACGATCCCCAGAACGTGCTGCTGCTCGACCTCTCGAACGGCGGGCGCGTCACGATCCGCCTGATGCCCGCCTGGGCGCCCAACCACGTTGCCCAGGTCAAGACCCTGGTGAACCAGGGCTTTTACAACGGCATCATCTTTCACCGCGTGATCGACGGCTTCATGGCCCAGACCGGCGACCCGACCGGGACCGGCACGGGCGGCTCGCAGCTTCCCGATATCAAGGCCGAGTTCAACAATATTCCGCATGTTCGCGGCTCGGTCTCGATGGCTCGCGCCGAGAATCCCGACAGCGCCAACAGCCAGTTCTTCATCGTCTTCTATCCGCGCTTCGCGCTCGACCGGAAATATACCAATTTCGGCCGGGTGATCGGCGGGATGGATGTGGTCGATGCGATCGCCAAGGGTGAGCCTCCGGCCAATCCGACCAAGATCGTGAGCGCGACCATGGCCGCCCCGGAGCCGGTCGCGCCGCCGCCTCCGGCGGAACCCGCGGCCGAGGCTGCGCAGTAACGTCGTCCCGGGTCAGGCCCGGGATGACGAGTAACCCATGCGCGTCGATCTCTTCGATTTCGAACTTCCGCCCGAACGCATCGCGCTGAGGCCCGTCCGTCCGCGTGACGCGGCTCGGATGCTGGTGGCCCAGGGCGATAGCCCCCTGGCCGACCGGACCGTGCGCGACCTGCCCAGCCTGCTTCGGGCCGGCGACGTGCTGGTCTTCAACGACACCCGCGTCATTCCGGCCCAGCTCGAAGGGCGCCGCGGCGAGGCGAGGGTCGGCGCGACGCTGCACAAGCGGATCGATCTCAGGCGCTGGCAGGCCTTCGTCCGCAATGCCAAGCGCCTGCACGAAGGCGATGCCATCGAATTCGGTGGCGGCGTTTCGGCCCATGCCGAGGCGCGCCATGCGGATGGCAGCTGGACGCTCGCCTTCGCAGGCGACGAGCCGGTCGAGGTCTTGCTCGAACGCGCGGGCACCATGCCGCTGCCCCCCTATATCGCCGGCAAGCGCCCCACCGACGAGGCCGACCAGGCGGACTACCAAACGATGTTCGCGGCGGAGAAGGGCGCCGTGGCCGCGCCCACCGCGGCGCTGCACTTCACGCCCGCGCTGATGGCGGCCCTGGCCGAGGCGGGCGTGGCGCACGAGACCCTGACCCTGCATGTCGGCGCGGGCACCTTCCTGCCGGTCAAGGCCGAGGACACGGAAGCCCACCGCATGCATTCCGAATGGGGCCGGATCGATGCCGCCACGGCCGACCGCCTCAATGCCGCCCGCGCCGCCGGAGGGCGGATCGTCGCGGTCGGCACGACCAGCTTGCGGCTGCTCGAAAGCGCCTGCGGCGACGGCGGCGCGATTCGTCCGTTTGAGGGCGACACCGCGATCTTCATTACCCCGGGCTACCGCTTCCGCGCGATCGATGGCCTGATGACCAACTTCCACCTGCCGCGCTCGACTCTCTTCATGCTCGTTAGCGCGCTGATGGGGCTGGAGCGGATGCAGGCGGTCTATGCCCACGCGATCCGCGAAGGTTATCGCTTCTACAGCTACGGGGATTCCAGCCTGCTGCTGCCGAATGCGTTACGCGAGCCTTGACGCGGCGGCGCGGGGCAGCATGTCTGGGATGATGGAGCTGATTCTAGAAATTGAGGGCCTGCGCAAAACCTATGCCGCCGGCACGGTCGCGCTCGACGACGTCAGCTTGCAGATCCGCCGGGGCGAGATCTTCGCGCTGCTCGGGCCGAACGGGGCGGGCAAGACCACGCTGATCGGCGCGGTCTGCGGGCTGGTGCGGCCGTCTGGCGGAACGATCCGCGCCTTCGGGCTCGACATGAAGCGCGACTGGCGCAAGGCGCGCGCCAGGATCGGGCTGGTGCCGCAGGAACTCAGCGTCGACATGTTCGAGCATGTCATGCTGGCGGTGAACCATTCGCGCGGGCTGTTCGGCTTCGCCCCCGATCCCGCGCGGATCGAGGAAATCCTGCGCGCCCTGTCGCTGTGGGACAAGCGCCATGCCCGGATCAGCGAGCTGTCGGGCGGGATGAAGCGCCGGGTGCTGATCGCCAAGGCCCTGGCGCACGAGCCCGAGCTGCTGTTCCTCGACGAGCCGACCGCCGGCGTCGATGTCGAGCTGCGCCGCGATATGTGGCGGCTGATCGGAGAGCTGCGGGAGCACGGCGTCACGATCATCCTCACCACCCACTATATCGAGGAGGCCGAGGAGATGGCCGACCGGGTGGGGGTGATCGACCAGGGCAAGCTGATCGTCGTCGACGAGAAGCAGGCGCTAATGGCCCGGCTCGGGCGGACCGAGGCCAGGATCGGGCTGGTCCACCCGCTGCGGGAGGTGCCCTCGGCGCTCGACAGGTTCGCGCTCCAGCTTGCCGACGAGGGCAACGCGCTGCTCTACCGCGTGGGCGGAGAGGGAGAAGCGGGGGAGGGCGACATTGCCGACCTGGTGAAGGCGCTCGTCGCGGCGGGCGTCGAGTTCAAGAGCTTCGACGTCCACCAGTCCAGCCTCGAGGACATCTTCGTCGATCTGGTCGAAAGGAAGCCCGAATGAGCTGGCGCGCGATCTGGACGATCTACAAGTTCGAGCTGGCGCGGACCTGGCGGACGCTGTTCCAGTCGATCTTCACGCCGGTCCTGACGACCTCGCTCTATTTCGTGGTCTTCGGCTCGGCCATCGGCGGGCGCATGGCCGAGGTCGGCGGCGTGCCCTATGGCGCCTTCATCATCCCCGGCCTGCTGCTGCTGACGATCCTGGCGGAAAGCACTGCCAACGCCAGCTTCGGCATCTACCTGCCGCGCTTCACCGGCACGATCTACGAACTGCTCTCCGCGCCCGTGGGCGTGACCGAGACGCTGCTCGGCTATGTCGGCGCGGCGGCGACCAAGTCGGTGATCCTGGCCGTGGTGATCCTCGTCACCGCGCGGTTCTTCGTGGATTACACCATCGTCCATCCGGTGCTGGCGGCCGGCTTCATCGTGCTGGTCGCGCTGGCCTTTTCGCTGTTCGGCTTCATCCTGGGCTGCTGGGCCGACGGCTTCGAGAAGCTCCAGGTCGTGCCCATGCTGGTGCTGACCCCGCTGACCTTCCTCGGCGGCACGTTCTATTCGATCGACATGCTGGCCGAGCCCTGGCGGACGGTCGCCCTGGCCAATCCGGTGGTCTACCTCGTCAACGGCCTGCGCTGGACCTTCTACGGGCAGGCGGACGTGAACATCGGCGTCGCGGCCGGGCTGACCTTCGCCTTCCTGGCGGTCTGCGTCGCCATCGTCGCCTGGATATTCCGCACCGGCTGGCGGCTCAGGAGCTGAAGAAGCTCCAGATCAGCCGTCCGGTGAGGGCGAGGGAGATCACGATCAGCAGCGGCCGGATCAGCCGCGCGCCGTGCTTCAGCGCGAAGCGGGAGCCCAGCCAGCCGCCCAGCATGGCGCCCACCGCCATGGCGAGGCCGAGCAGCCAGATCACCTTGCCGCCCGCCGCGAAGACCAGCAGGCTGCCGAGGTTGCTGGCGGCGTTGAGCAGCTTGGTCGTGCCCGTGGCGCGGGTCAGGCCAAGGCCGCGCAGGGCGACCAGGCTGGTCACGAAGAAGCTGCCCGTGCCGGGGCCGAAGAACCCGTCGTAGAAGCCGATGCCCCCGCCGATGGGGGCATAGCCGGTCTGGCTCAGCCGCTGCTGGGCGTCCTCGTCGGTCATCCGGGGTGAGAAGATCACATAGGCCGAGGCCGCCAGCAGCAGGATCGGCACGATCAGCAGCAGCGATTCGGGCTTGATGAGCTGGACCACCACCGAACCGGCGGCCGCCCCCAGGAAGACCACGATGGCCGTGGGCAGGTTCGCCCGCCAGTCCACCTGCCCGCCGCGCAGGAAATTGCGCGTCGCGGTGGCCGTACCGGCAAGCGACTGGACCTTGTTGGTGCCGAGCGCGAGGTGCGGCGGCAGGCCGGCCCAGAGCATCGTCGGCATCATGATGAGGCCCCCGCCGCCGGCGATGGCGTCGATGAAGCCGGTCAGCACGGCGACGGCGGGAAGTACGGCATAGACCCAAGGTTCGATCATGGCCGCGCCCCATGGCGGGCCGCAGCCGATCGGGCAACAAAATCCTCCCTGTTCCGCGAAACGGAATGGGGAGGGACGAGACGATACCTTCGGGAAGGGGGCTCGCCACTGGCGCCACGCCGCTTTGGCTCTATAGGCCGGGCGATGACCCGTTTCGCTTTCACCCTTCACGCCACCGACGGCAATGCCCGCACCGGCACTATCACGATGCGCCGGGGGGAAATCCGCACGCCCGCCTTCATGCCGGTCGGCACGGCGGCCACGGTCAAGGCGATGAAGCCGGAAGGCGTGCGGGCGACGGGGGCCGACATCATCCTCGGCAACACCTATCACCTGATGCTGCGCCCGGGGGCGGAGCGGGTCGCGCGGCTGGGCGGGCTGCACCGCTTCATGAACTGGCCGCGCCCGATCCTGACCGACAGCGGCGGCTACCAGGTGATGAGCCTGTCGGACCTGCGCAAGATCACCGAGGAGGGCGTGACCTTCGCCAGCCATCTCGACGGCTCGCGCCACCTGCTCACGCCCGAGCGCTCGATGGAGATTCAGCGCCTGCTCGGCTCGGACATCGTCATGGCCTTCGACGAATGCCCGCGCGCGGACCAGGACCGCGAGGTGATCGCCCGCTCGATGGAGATGTCGATGCGCTGGGCCAGGCGCAGCCGCCAGGGCTTCGACGCCGGGGGCGAGCACGCCGAGGGCGCCGCCCTGTTCGGCATCCAGCAGGGAGCGCTCGACGAAGGATTGCGCCGGGCGAGCGCCGACGCGCTGCGCGACATCGGTTTCGACGGCTATGCGATCGGCGGGCTGGCCGTGGGCGAGGGGCAGGAGGCGATGTTCGCCACGCTGGACTTCGCGCCGGGGCAGCTACCGGCGGACCGGCCGCGCTACCTGATGGGCGTGGGCAAGCCCGATGACCTGGTCGGCGCGGTCGAGCGCGGGGTCGACATGTTCGACTGCGTGCTGCCCAGCCGGTCGGGCCGCAACGGCCAGGCCTTCACCTGGAACGGGCCGCTGAACCTCAGGAACGCGCGCCATGCCGAGGACCAGGCGCCGCTGGACGAGCGCTGCCCCGGCGATTGCTGCACGAAGTACAGCCGCGCCTATCTCCATCACCTGACCAAGGCGGGGGAAATCCTGGGCGCCATGCTGATGACCGAGCACAACCTGACCTTCTACCAGCAGCTCATGCAGGCCATGCGCACGGCGATCACGGCGGGGAGCTTCGCGGCGTTCGCAAGCGGGTTCAGGCGGGATTATTTCGCGAGTCAGGCGGGCTGAGCATCGTCATCCGAAACGCGCTGACGTTCCAGGCGGGTTTCCCGATAGGCATAGAACCGGCCGGTCAGGCGATCTAAGAAGCCTGCCCCGATGTCGCAGGCGAAGCGCTGCGCGGTCTTGAGATCATTATACCATTTGCCGGTGCGGTGGGGGGTGACGAAACGGTAGCGGGTCATAGTACCCGCATAATGCCGACGAGATGTGACGGGTTCCAGTCAGCACCCTGATTCTTTGTAAGAAAATGTGTCAGGACGAGACGCGAAAAAGGCGGCCCGAGCAGGCCGCCTTTCGCTTGGTCCCGTAAGACGCGAATCGCTTAGCGCGAGTAGAACTCGACGACCAGATTCGGCTCCATCTTCACCGGATAGGGCACCTCGTCCAGCGTGGGCACGCGGACGAAAGTCACCTTGTCGGTGCCGTCGGGGGCGACGTAGTCGGGAATCTCACGCTCGGCCAGCGACTGGGCTTCGGCGATCAGGGCCATTTCCTTGGCCTTGTCGCCGAGGCTGACCACGTCGCCCGGACGCACGCGGCGCGAGGCGATGTTGCACTTCACGCCGTTGACGCGGATGTGGCCGTGCGAAACGATCTGGCGGGCCGAGAAGATCGTCGGCGCGAACTTGGCGCGATAGACGATCATGTCCAGGCGCTGCTCGAGCAGGCCGATCAGGTTCTGGCCGGTGTCGCCCTTCATGCTCGCGGCTTCCTGGTAGGTCCGCTTGAACTGCTTTTCGGTGACTTCGCCGTAGTAGCCCTTGAGCTTCTGCTTGGCGCGGAGCTGGATGCCGAAGTCCGACATCTTGCTCTTGCGGCGCTGGCCGTGCTGGCCGGGGCCGTAGGAGCGGCGGTTGACCGAGCTTTTCGGGCGGCCCCAGATGTTCTCGCCCATGCGGCGATCGAGCTTGTACTTCGACGAATTGCGCTTCGACATGCGCGTCGTTCCTTCAATCTGCTGCGCCGCGACTGCCGCGGTGCTCATGGCCCGGAACCGCACCATCCGATCTGCTACCGGATGCGGCCGCCGCTTCACCGGGGTGCGGGGCCAATTGCGAAGGCGCGCCTGTGGCTGGGAAGGCGCGGAAAGTCAACCCTCCTCGGGCGTCCGCCTCAGCGCGCTGAGCACCCCGCGCATGGTCCGCACCTCCAGGTGGTTCCAGCCCGGCTTGGTCAGCATGTTGCGCAAGGTCCGCTTGGTCGCCGCCGCGCGGCTGGGCGGGCGGAAGTAGCCGCGCGGGGCGAGCAGGGCCTCCATCTGGGCGATCATCCCTTCCAGCTCGTCCTGCGGGGCGGGGGGCAGCAGCTCCTCGGTGGTGGGCTGCTCCAGCCCGACGTGCTTCGACCATTCGTAGGCGCACAGGATCACCGCCTGGGCCAGGTTGAGCGAGGCGAACTCGGGATTGATCGGCACGGTCACGATCGCGCGGGCGAGGGCGACGTCGTCCGTCTCCAGCCCCGAGCGCTCCGGCCCGAACACGAAGGCCGAGCGCCCCGGCTGCGTATGGACCTCGCGCGCGGCGTCCTCCGGCGTGAGCACGGGTTTGGTCACGCCGCGCTTGCGGACCGTGGTGGCATAGACGTTGGCGCAATCGGCCACCGCCTCGGCCAGGGTGTCGTGGACGGTCGCCCGTTCCAGCACCACGTCGGCTCCCGCCGCCGCCGGGCCGGCGCTGGGATTCGGCCAGCCGTCGCGCGGGGCGACCAGGCGCAGCTCGGTCAGCCCGAAGTTGAGCATCGCCCGCGCGGCCTTGCCGATGTTCTCGCCAAGCTGGGGGCGGACGAGGACGATGATGGGGTGGGTTGCGGCAATGGCGCTTCGAGACGGGCGCTCAGCCTGCGGCTTCGAGCCCTCCTCAGCGCGAACGGGTAAGTTACCGGCCGCTCCCCGTTCGTCCTGAGGAGGTGCCGAAGCCGTAGGCTGAGGTGCCGTCTCGAAGGACCCCTTACATCGCGCCAGCCTTTGCACCGCAGACCAGTCCGTCCTGATCAAGGCCTCCTTCTTGGCACGGGACCAGCCCTTGATCCTCTGTTCGGCCTCCAGCGCTTCGTATCGCGACGGAAATTCCTGCACCCATACGAGGTCCACGGGCCGACGATCATGCGTGTAGCCCGGCAAGGTCCCGTCATGATGCTGGGCGACCCGCTTTTCCAGGTCATCCGTGTGCCCGGTGTAATAGCTGCGGTCCGCGCATTGCAGGATGTAGGTGTAGAAGGCCATGGTTGCGCGGTTCTCGCTTCGCTCGAACTAGTCCCTCGACTGGAGATCGAAGATCGACAGTTCATCCTGAGCCTGTCGAAGGGCTCGGGAGGAACGGGGTTTCGGTAATCTCAGGAACTTCCCACATCCCGCACCGTGCTCGCGAACTCCTCGAAGTCGCGCGCCTCGCTGAAGTCGCGGTAGACGCTGGCGAAGCGGATATAAGCGACCGAATCCAGTTGCCGCAGCCCGTCCATCACCATCTCCCCGATCGACTTGGCCGGAACCTCGGCCTCGCCCAGGGTTTCGATCCGGCGCTGGATGCCGGAGACGAGCTGGTCCAGCCGCTCCTGCGGCACGCCGCGCTTGCGGCAGGCCAGGGCCACCGACTGCTCGATCTTCAAGCGGTCGAACGGCTCGCGCTTGTCGCCGCTCTTCACCACGACGATCTCGCGCAGTTGCACGCGCTCGAAGGTGGTGAACCGCGCGCCGCAGCTTTCGCACTGGCGGCGGCGGCGGATCGCGGTGTTGTCCTCGGTGGGCCGCGAATCCTTTACCTGGCTGTCGTCATGGGCGCAGAACGGGCAGCGCACTCACATTCCCTGATAGATGGGGAACCGCGCGCACAGTTCCTCGACCCGCGCCGCGACCGAAGCCTCGACCTGGGCGTCGCCTTCTTCGCCGTTCTTGCGCAGCCCCTCGACGACCTCAGCGATCAGGCCGCCGATTGCACGGAATTCCTCGACCCCGAAGCCGCGCGTGGTGCCCGCCGGGGTGCCGAGGCGGATGCCCGAGGTGACGAAGGGCGAACGGGTGTCGTTGGGGATGCCGTTCTTGTTGCAGGTGATCGAGGCGCGATCGAGGCCCTTCTCGGTCGCCTTGCCGGTGATCTCCTTGGAGGTCAGGTCGACCAGCATCAGGTGGTTGTCGGTGCCGCCCGAAACGATGTCCAGGCCGTGTTCCTGAAGGCTGGCGGCCAGCGCCTTGGCGTTCTCGGCCACAGCGCGGGCATAGGCCTTGAACTCGGGCTGGAGCGCTTCGGCGAAGGCCACGGCCTTGGCGGCGATGATGTGCATCAGCGGGCCGCCCTGGAGGCCGGGGAAGATCGCCGAGTTGATCTTCTTGGCGATGGCCTCGTCGTTCGAGAGGATGATGCCCGAGCGCGGGCCGCGCAGCGACTTGTGGGTCGTGGTCGTGGTGACGTGGGCGTGCGGCACGGGCGAGGGATGCACCCCGCCGGCGACCAGGCCGGAGAAGTGGCTCATGTCGGCCAGCAGGTAGGCGCCGACCTCATCCGCGATCTCGCGGAAGCGGGCGAAGTCCCACTCGCGCGAATAGGCGGTGGCGCCGCAGATGATGAGCTTGGGCTTGTTCTCGCGCGCGATGCGAGCGACCTCGTCCATGTCGATCAGGTGGTCGTCGGGCCGCACGGTGTAGGGCACCGGCTTGAACCACTTGCCGCTCATGTTGACGGGGCTGCCGTGGGTCAGGTGGCCGCCGGCGTTGAGGTCCAGCCCCATGAAGGTGTCGCCGGGCTGGAGCAGGGCCAGGAACACCGCCTGGTTCATCTGGCTGCCCGAGTTGGGCTGGACGTTGGCGAACTGCGCGCCGAAGAGCTGCTTGGCGCGCTCGATCGCCAGGGTCTCGATCTCGTCGACGTATTCGCAGCCGCCGTAGTAGCGCTTGCCGGGATAGCCCTCGGCGTACTTGTTGGTCAGCACCGAGCCGGCGGCTTCCAGCACCGCGCGCGAGCAGATGTTCTCGGAGGCGATCAGCTCGATCTTGTCGCGCTGGCGGCCCAGCTCCTTGCCGATCCAGCCGGAGATTTCCGGGTCTGCCTGGGCGAGGCCGGCGGTGAAGAAGCCGGAAGGGGTGACGGCGACGGTAGCGGTGGTCATGCGGTTTCCCTGTTCAGAACGGGGGTGGAAAGCTTGTCGACGCGGCCGGCGTGGCGGCCGCCGCCGAACTCGGTGGAAAGGAAGGCGTCAAGGCAGGCCTTGGCCATGTCGACGCCGATCAGCCGCGCGCCCATGGCGAGGGCGTTGGCATCGTTGTGCTCACGCGCCAGGGCGGCCGAGAGCGGCTCCGACACCAGGGCGCAGCGCAGCGCCGGATGGCGGTTGACCGCGATCGAGATGCCGATGCCCGAGCCGCACAGCGCGACGCCGTACTGCGCCGCGCCCGAGGCCACGGCCTGGGCCAGCTTGTAGCCGAAGTCGGGGTAGTCGACCCGATCGGCGGTCGCGGGGCCGAGGTCGGCAACCTCGTGCCCGAGCGAGGTCAGGTAGTCGCGCAGTTCCGCCTTGAGGTCGACGGCCGCGTGATCGGAGGCGATCGCTATCTTCATGGCGCCGCCATAGAGGCCTTGGCCCCGCTAGGCCACCCCTATGCGGGCGGTTTTCGCCGTCAGGCGTCCTGCCAGTCCGGGTCGTGGAGCACCACGGCCGCGCAGGCGTGGTGCTCGGCGATCCAATAGGGCGTCACGACCAGGCTGGCGGGAGCGGCGGTCATCCCGTTCCTGAGGTATTCCACCGCCAGCCGCTGCGGCTCCTCGCGGTGGAGGACATCCTCCAGCATGGCGCGGGACTGGGGGGTGAGCAGCCGTTGCAGGCGCAGGCCGACCAGCGATTCGGCCGAGGCCCCGGCCATCCGCGCCAGGCCCCTGCCGCTCGACAGGATGGTTCCGCAGGAACGGACATGGGCCGTGCCGACTCCGCCGAGCCCGGCCAGCGCCGTCTCGACCGCGTCGGTGGCGACCTGGGCGTCGCCGAGGCGCGTCCGCTCGGTCACGTCGTCGGCGAAGACGGCCACGCCGCGCGGCCAGGGCCTGATCGCGATCCGCATGATCCGCCCTTCGTGCTGGGCGGACGGCACCGTCAGGATTTCCGCCTGGCCCGAGCGCTGCACCTCGGCCACCCGCTCGACCACATAGCGGTCGCTGGGGTGGACGGAGAGGGTGGAGACGTGCCGGCCGATCAGATCGGCCTCGTCGCGCCCGAGGGCCGAGCATAGCGTCGGGTTGGCCCGGCGCACCAGCAGGTCCTGGTCGAGGATCGCGATCCGCGTCTCGACCGCGTCGAGGACGACCGAGAGCTGCCATTCCAGCCGGGCGGCGTCGGCGTCGCCGGGCGCCGCCAGCTTCGCGAAGGCATCGGGGCTGAGCATGACAAGCTCGGTCCGCCCGTGCGAGGTGATGTGCACCGGGCCATGCTCGGCCAGGCGGCGGACCTCGGGAAAGTCCCTGACCAGTTGAGTCGCCGTCGCGCTCGCCGTTCCGGGGGCGGGCGGGATAGCTCCGAGGCCCCGCCCGTTACGCATTTTGCGCGATTCCCCATCGCTCATGACGGATGCGCAATTAACCATGCCCCTTCACTCCCCCCGCGATCCGCCAGGAACCCCGGCGTCGGTCGAGTTATAGTCCGCAGGCCTTAGCAATCGGGTTCCGCAAATTACGTATTGTGGGAAATTCCGCGCCTCACACAAACATTACGCGGGGCTGCAACCATGCTCGCATAGGGAGAAACCTTATGCGGTACGGGATGAAATGCTTGAAAGCAGGGCTGATTTGCGGTGCGACGGCGATGGCGGCCCAGCCCGCGACGGCCCAGATCATTACCTTGGGCGATACTATAAACGCCCTGCTGAATCTGGATGCGAGCGTCACGCTACTTGGGCAGAACGTACTTGCTCTGGACGCCAACGTGCAGGCCCAGGCCTCTCTTCTTGCCACGGTCGACGCCCAGGTCGCGAGCAACACCACCAACATCGCGCTCATTCAGGGCGACGTTAACGTGCTGAACGGGCAGGTCCTAAGCAATACGACGGCGATCACGAATCTCCAGGTCGATCTTGCCGCCAACACCCTGCGCCTCGACGGGCATGACGCGGACATCGCCGGCCTGACCTCTCGCCTTGACGGGCATGACGGGGACATCGCGGGCCTGACCACCGGGCTGGCCGCCGCCACCTCGCGCCTGGATGGGCATGACGGGGACATTGCCGGCCTGACCACGGGACTGGCCTCGGCCGCCTCGCGCCTGGATGGGCATGACGGGGACATTGCCGGCCTGACCACAGGGCTGGCCTCGGCCGCCTCCCGCCTGGATGGACATGACGGGGACATTGCCGGCCTGACCACGGGGCTGGCCTCGGCCGCCTCCCGCCTGGATGGACATGACGGAGACATTGCCGGCCTCACCACCGGGCTGGCTTCCGCCGCCTCACGCCTTGACGGGCACGACGCGGACATTGCCGGGCTCATCGCCGGAGCGGGGGCGAGCGGTTCCCGCCTCG
>CAZFPW010000037.1:0-1785 GCA_964520765.1 uncultured Novosphingobium sp. | reverse complement strand
GACGCGGACATTGCCGGGCTCATCGCCGGAGCGGGGGCGAGCGGTTCCCGCCTCGATGCCCATGACACGGCGATCGGGGAGCTTTCCGCCGGCCTCGTTGCCAACGGCTTGCGCGACGATGGCCAGGATGCGGCCATTGCCGGGCTCGGTGCGGGGCTGGCGGCCAATATCCTGCGCGACGACGGGCAGGACGCGCGGCTGGCCTATAACGAGGCGGCGCTGGCCCAGCACGACACGCGCATCGCCGAGGCGCGGCAGATCGGCTCCGCCGCCCTGGCCAGCGCCGCGCAGGTCCGCGACGATGTGGAGGCCGGGCGCATCGGCCTCGTCCGCACCGCCGAGGACGGCAACCTGACCTTCGGCGCGGGGGTGGGCGGAGGCGCGGTGTCCTTCGCCGGCACCGGCGGCGATCGCCGCCTGACGGGGATCGCCAATGGGGTCGCGGCCAACGACGCGGTCTCGGTCGCGCAGTTGCAGGCCAGCTCCACGGCGGTGCTGGCCGCGGCGAACGACTATACGGACGGCCGGATCGTCGGCCTCAACAACTCGTTCCTCTCGCGCATCGCGGAGAGCAACCAGGAGCTGCGGACCGAGATCAACGCCGCGGCGGCCAGCACCGCCGCCCTTGCCGGGCTGCCCCAGGCCTTCGTGCCCGGCAAGGGCATGTTCGCCATGGGCATGGGCGGCAAGGGGGACCAGGCGGCGATCGCCTTCGGCGTGGGCAAGGCCTTCAACCATCCCAACACCCCCGTCCTGCGCGCGGGCGCGGCGGTGAACACCGGCAACGGCGACGTCACCTATAACGCCGCCGTGGGCATTCACTTCTAGGGCCTGATTTCCGCCGCTCGTGCCGAGGTGGGACCGAACGCAGATTGAGGCCCGCCTCGAAGCCCAGGCGGCGCGCAGGCCCTTCGAGACGGCATTTCAGCCTTCGGCTTCAACGCCTCCTCAGGGCGAACGGTGGGAGGTTGGGGTAGGGGATCGTTTCCTTCCGACGCGCAATCCCTCCGCCGCGCGTCGGCTTTCCGTCCGGCGATCGGGTGCAGTCTCCCCGGTCGCCGGACTCCTTCGGTCCGCCAGCCCGGAATCAAGTAAGCCCCGGCGCCAAAGGCGTCGGGGCTCCCTGATGACGTTTCCGATTTCTCAAAAACGTCTCATCTCCAAATGATTTTCATCGTCTGGAACTATCTTAACGGTCGCATCTTCGGAAGGTTCCCGTTCCCCCGAAAAAAATTCGTCCGGTCAAGCCGGGCCGAAGGGGCTGAAATATCCAGCGGCCCTATTGGTCCAGGAACGAGCGCATCTTGCGGCTGCGGCTGGGGTGCTTGAGCTTGCGCAGCGCCTTGGCCTCGATCTGGCGGATGCGCTCGCGCGTCACCGAGAACTGCTGGCCGACTTCCTCCAGCGTGTGATCGGTGTTCATGCCGATGCCGAAGCGCATGCGCAGCACGCGCTCCTCGCGCGGGGTCAGGCTGGCGAGGACCCGCGTGACCGTCTCCTTGAGGTTCGACTGGATCGCCGCGTCCACCGGGATGATCGCGTTCTTGTCCTCGATGAAGTCGCCCAGGTGCGAATCCTCCTCGTCGCCGATCGGCGTTTCGAGGGAGATCGGCTCCTTGGCGATCTTCATCACCTTGCGGACCTTTTCCAGCGGCATGGAAAGGCGCTCGGCCATTTCCTCGGGCGTGGGCTCGCGGCCCTGCTCGTGGAGGAACTGGCGGCTGGTCCGCACCAGCTTGTTGATCGTCTCGATCATGTGGACCGGGATGCGGATCGTGCGGGCCT
>CAZFPW010000036.1:4081-16167 GCA_964520765.1 uncultured Novosphingobium sp. | reverse complement strand
CTCTTCCCATGGTCGATATGCGCGATAATGCTAAAATTACGGATCTTGGCCAGTTCAGTCATCCCGCGCCCTTAGCGGCAGGATTCCGAACTGTCAGCAGCCTTAGCCCGCCAGCGCGCGCTGCCCCACTCGCCCCTTGTCGTCCATGTGGGAGAAACGCGGCAGGCTGAAGCCCATCGGCCCTTGCCCGACCAGCGGATACTGTCCCGGCGGCAGCGCCCCCAGCGGCATCCCGGCCTGGGCCAGCATATAGGGTGACACGCGATGGCGGGTGCACAGCCCGCCGGCCCCGTCGTCGACCAGCGGCACCTCGAACTCCAGCCCTTGCATCGTCCCCGCCGAGCGCCGCACGGTCGCGACCGCAAGCTGGCCTTCGCCGAAGTCGACCACGAACTGGGTGTTCTGCGGCACGTCGAGCAAGCCCTCGATCAACGCGCCGCTCTTGGACAGGTTGCGCATCGTCGCTTCGTACCGGTGATCTTCATGGATCAGGCCGACCTTGAGCAGCACGGTCCGGCGATCGGTGCGATAGCGGTCCGGGCCGGACGGCTCGATAGTCCATTCGCCGTTCAACAGCCCTTCGCGGACCTCGTCACCGGAAAGCGGCTGCGAATAGATATAGCCTTGGACCGTATCGATCCCCAGCGACTTTATGACGTTGAGCTCGTCATGAGCCTCGATCCCCTCGGCCGTAGTGTCCATCTTCAGACCCTCGGCCAAGCTCACCACCGAGCGGATGATCGCGGCGTTGCGGCTGTTCGGTTCGGTAACGCCCTCGATGAACCCGCGGTCGACCTTGATCTTGTCGAAGTCGACCTTGCGCAGATAGCCGAGCGAAGAATAGCCCGTGCCGAAATCGTCGAGCGCCAGGCGCACGCCCAGCATCTTGAGCGAGTTGAACGTCTTGTGCACCTCGCTGTCGTCGCCAAGGAAGATGCTCTCGGTCAACTCCAACTCCAGCCGGTTCGGCTCAAGGCCCGAACTGGCGAGAATCTGCGTCACTGAACCGAGAAAATTGGGATTGCCGAACTGCGAGGTCGAGACATTGACCGCAACGCGCACGCTGCTCGGCCAATTCGCCGCTTCCTCGCACGCCTGGCGCAGTGCCCAATCGCCATAGGCGGCGATCAGGTTGCACTCCTCGGCAATGGGGATGAAGATCGCCGGCGACACTTCCCCGAGTTCGGGATGGTCCCAACGCAGGAGCGCTTCAAAGGCGATGACCTTGTTGTCGCTGCACGAGACCACGGGCTGGTACATGAGGTACATCTGGTCCTTGTGCAGGGCATCGCGCAGATCTTCCTCGATCCGGCGCCGCCGCTCCGCCTCGCGGTGGAGATCGCTTGCATAGAAGCGGAACTGCCCGCGTCCCCCGCCCTTGGCCGCATAGAGCGCGAGATCGGCGTTGCGCACCAGTTCCTCGCTGGTGATACCGTCATAGGGCGCGATGGCGATGCCGGCGGACGTCCCGATGACGCAACGCGCGCCGCCAACCGAATAGGGCTGCGAAACCATCGAAATCACGGTCTTGGCGATCTCGCCCAGGCGGCCGCGATCGTCGATGTCGGGCAACATGATCTGGAATTCGTCGCCACCCAGACGGCCGATCTCCGCGCCGGTCTCCTTGACGATCTTCTGAAGGCGCTGGGCGACCTGCTTGAGCAATTCGTCACCCGCCTGGTGGCCCAGCGTATCGTTGACCTGCTTGAAGCGGTCGAGGTCCATCATGATGAGCGCGCACGAGCGCTTGGCGACCTGATAGGCGCGTAGCGTGGAATCGAGACGCTGCGCCATGCGGTGACGGTTGGAAAGCCCGGTCAACGAATCGTACATCGCGAGGCGAGCGGCGTCCTTCTGGGTCTGACGAGCCGCGGTGATGTCGCTGCCGTTGCCACGGAAGCCCGCAAACTCGCCATCAGCGTCGTACTGCGGACGGCCGGAGATCGACCACCAGACCTCTTCCCCCTCATTCGCGGCCCGCACCGCAAGTTCGGCGAAGGTCTTGCGAGTGCTGAGGATCAGCGGCAGCGTACGCTCGACCAAGTCGTCGTGGTCGCGCTCCAGAATGAACAGGGAGTGGAACGGCCGGCCGATGACCTCGGTATGGGTTATGCCAGTCTTTTCGACGACGCAGTGGGAAATGTAGGTAACCCGGCCCTGGGCATCGGTCGACCAGAACCAGCCGCGGCCAGAGGCCTCATAGTCCTGCAACAGCAACAGCGCCTGTTCGCGTTCGGCATTCGAATGGGGCACGACACGCTGCTCGCCCTTCTCGCGTCCCCCCAGCAGCCCGCGTAGCCTACCGACCTTCGAGTTTCCGTCCGCCGACAATGTACTGTCCCGCCATTAGTGCCTCAGGGAACATACTAAGGCGCCATGGTTGACAAAATGCTAAGTCCGGCCGCGACCGGCCGGAAAGCTTGCCGGTTATCCGGCCTGCCGCAGAGAGGATTTCGGCCCGCCGAGCAGTTCAGTGGCAGCGGCAGCGATGATCACAGGACCGTCGCCATTTTTCGCGAGCGGCGTGGTGAATTCGATGCCCGTCAAGTCGTCGCGCGACCAGCGAACGATACCGTGAACGATCCGATCCTCGGCCATGTGGATCCTGACGCTCGCGCCCACCGAAACATTCCACGGCCCTTCGATGAGCGCCCCGGTGGATGAAAGGTTGCGGACCAGGCCATCATAGTGCTCGGCACCATGCTCGACCCTCGCCCGCCGCAGCGCAGGCTGTCGGACTTGATCGGCCCCACTCCGCCCGACGCTTGCCGCAAGTCCGGTAAACAGGCGCTGCGTCGCGTCCGCGCGGCGAAGCGGCTTTTCATAGACATAGCCCTGAACGTGGCTGCAACCGAGCCTGCGGACGAGATGCAACTCGTCAGCCGTTTCCACGCCCTCAGCGGTCGTCGTCATGCCCAGAGCCTCCGCTAGGCTGACGATCGAAGAAATGATCGCCCCGTTTCGGCTCCCCGCGACCGTGGCTCCGCGCACGAAGCTTCGATCGATCTTGATCGTGTCGAAGGGCGCATTTCTGAGGTAGCCCAATGACGAATAGCCGGCGCCGAAATCGTCGAGCGCGAGCCGGATGCCGATCCGCTTGAGCGCGGCGCACATCGCCTCGGCGCCATCGGCATCGTTCAGGAACACGCTTTCGGTGATTTCGAGCTGAAGTCGCGTTGGAGCAACGCCCGCTGCCGCCAAGGCGCTGGTGACGATGCCCGGCAGAGCCGGATTGGCGAACTGAAGCGCCGAGATATTGACCGCAACCCGCACCGGTTCCGGCCACGCGGCAAGATGATGGCATGCGGTGCGCAGCGTCCATTCGCCGATGGGGGCGATCAAGCCCGCATCCTCGGCGATCGGAATGAACCGCGCGGGCGAAATCGGGCCTCGCGCCGGATGGTTCCAGCGCAGCAAGGCCTCGAAGCCGACGATCCTTTCGCTCGAAGTCTGGACCAACGGCTGATAATAAAGCTCCAGGCCGCCACGCTTGATCGCGTCGCGCAGGTCCCGTTCGAGTTGGCGGCGTTCCTCCGCATCGTTGTGCAGTTCCGCGACGTAGAAGTGATGGCAGCCCTTGCCGGCGTCCTTTGCCGCATAGAGCGCCATGTCGGCATTGCGGATGATCGCTTCGGAGGTGACGCCGTCCTCGATCGATAGCGCGATGCCGATCGACACACCGATCGAAACCCGCGCGCCCTCGATCGAATGCGGTTCGGACAGGCTTTCGATCATCCGTTGCGCGAGCCCGGCAAGATCGGGACGGGGAATGCGGCCCGGCAGGATCACCTGAAATTCATCGCCACCCAACCGCCCGACCCTGCCACGATTGCCGACGACGGCGACTAGGCGCTGGGCCACGGCTTTCAGCAGCGCGTCTCCCGCCGGATGGCCGAGCGTGTCGTTGACCTGCTTGAAGCGGTCGAGATCGAGCAGGAACACCGAGCAAGCCCGCTGCTCTTCGTGCGGCGCGGCGAGGATCTTCTCGAGCGCCTGAGACATCTGAACGCGGTTGGCGAGCCCGGTGAGCGAATCGAAGTGGGCCAGGCGCGAAGCATCGCGAAGCGAGCGACGCCGCTCAGTGAGATCGCTGCCCGAGCCGCGAAAGCCCAGGAAGTTGTCGCGATGATCGTAAACCGGGCGGCCGTTCACCGACCACAGCTTTTCCTCTCCTGACATCGCGGCCTGAACCGCGATTTCCTGGAACGGCGATCGCGCCGCGAAATGGAACGACAGGCTGCACTGGCCGGCCTCCTCGACGGCGAAAAGCTCGGTAAATGACCTGCCGAGCAATTCCTCCGGGCTGCGTCCCAAGACCTCGCCGATGATCGGCGAGATATAGGAGATTTCTCCCGCAGGATCGGTTTCCCAGAACCATCCCTGGCCGCTGTTCTCATATTCGGCGAGGAACTCTTCGGCCCGGAACTGGGCGTGCTCGCGCCTGCGATAATGGGCCGCTGCCACGCGCTGCTGACGCGCATAGAAGTTCGCCAGGAAGGCGCTCGTCGCAAATCCGAGCAGCAACAGGATGACCGAGGCCATCGACCCTTCCGATAGGGCGATCCCGGTCCACAACCCGACCTGGCAGGCCAGCAGGGAGGGCAGGCGGCCGGTCAGGACGATCGACGCCGCCGCCCCACCCATCACCGCCACGCCGAGCAGCTTGCTCCATTCCGCCCGCGCGCCGTTCTCTACCCAGACGCTCAAGGCGCAGCCGAAGCATAGCAGGGGCAAGGCTACGACCAGCAGCATGATGGCAAAGCGCGCGACGCCGCCGCGCTCTCCGCTCCGTTCCAGCCCAGCAAATTTCCCGCTGCCAAGGGGGATGACCAACGCCACCAGCGCAAGCTGGATGGTTTGCAAGGGCGGCAAGGATGGAACGGCGATCAGCGCAACGGCGAGAAGAGCCGCCATGATCGGGCTGATGATCCACCAGTTCCGAGGAATCAGGTTATAGCGAATGAATGGATTGGGCGCGAAGGCATGCTTCGCCGCAAACATCTGGGACGACGTGTACGCCGCCCGGACGGGGGGCCTGCGCTGGCCCTTGCCATCCACCGATGCGGCTTGATCCTGCCGTGATGACCACCCCCTGCTCATCACGGGGCTTTGCGACGTACCGGCTTGCGAAAGTGTTAAGATTTCCGAGTCCGGCATACCCGAAATGGCGCCGATTCGAATGTATTGAGCCGTTCCGCCTGGTTTCCAGTGGAAGGCCATTCGCCGCCCCGGCGAATTCTCCTGGCGAACGCTTTTTTGCCTTGCGCAACCGCCAAAAAGCGTAAGGTTCGCAACAACTCGCAAGCAGACGGGAGCAGGAGAAAGACGTGCGGCACATCGCTATCATCGGGTCGGGTCCGGCCGGCTACTATACGGCGGAGGCCGCTCAGAAGCAGTGGGGCGACGACGTCCACATCGACATCTTCGATCGCCTCCCGGTGCCCTATGGTCTGATCCGCACGGGGGTGGCGCCGGACCACCAGTCCATCAAGGCGGTATCCCGCCGCTATGAAGCCGTGGCCCTGTCCGACAACGTCCGCTTCATCGGCAATGTCACGATCGGCGAGGACGTCTCGATCGCCGAGCTTCAGGAACTGTACGACGCGGTCGTTCTGGCGACCGGCGCTCCGCACGACAAGCCTACGGGCCTGCCCGGCGAGAACCTGGCGAACGTCTACGGCAGCGCCGCCTTCGTCGGCTGGTACAACGGCCATCCGCAGTTCGCCGCGCTCGATCCGGACCTGTCCGGCAAGACCGCGGTGGTGATCGGCAATGGCAACGTCGCGCTGGACGTCGCGCGCATCCTCGCCAAGACTCGCGCCGAGTTCGATGGCAGCGACATCGTCGCCCACGCTCTCGACATCCTCGACACCTCGAAGCTCGAACGGATCGTGATCCTCGGGCGCCGTGGCCCGCACCAGATCGCCATGACGCCCAAGGAGCTGGGCGAACTGGCGCATCTCCAGCGCGCCTGTCCGCGCGTCGATCCCGCAGACCTGCCCGAGGAGGGCGAGGATGCGCTGCTCGAACCCGGCCAGCGCAAGTCGGTCAACCATCTGCGCAGCTTCGCCGCCATCCCCGAAGCGCATCGCGACGACAAGCCGATCGACCTGGAGTTCGACTTCTTCGCCGCGCCGCAAGCAATCCTTGGCCGCGATCGGGTCGAGGGGGTCGAGGTTGAACGAACGCGGCTGGAAAACGGCAAGGCGGTCGGCACCGGCGAAACCTATACGATCCCGGCGAGCATCGTGGTCGCCTGCATCGGCTACCAGACCTCGCCCATCCCCGGCGTGCCGTTCGAGGAGAGCGCCGGCCGCTTCGCCAATATCGATGGGCGGATTCTACCCGGCCTTTACTGCGTCGGCTGGGCCCGCCGCGGCCCCTCAGGCACGATCGGAACCAACCGGCCGGACGGGTTTTCGGTGGTCGAGAAGATCGTGGAGGATATCGGCGCGAACGGCCTTGGAGGCGGCGGCAAGCAAGGCGCCGCGGGGTTCGACGCCCTGGCGCAGCAACGCAACCTGTCGGTCGTGCGCTTCCGCGATTGGAAGAAGATCGAGGAAGCCGAAGCCAGCCGCGCCCGTGAAGGCGCCCCGCGCGAGAAGTTCGTCGATGTCGAAGCGATGATCGCGGCGAGCAAGGGATGAGATCGCTCCCGGCGCAGGCCGGGAGGAACTCTTACACCCGCATCGGCATCAGGACGTAGAGCGCAGGGCTCTTGTCGCTCTGGCGGATCAGTGTGGGCGCGCCCGCGTCAGCCAGGTGCAACTCCACCGTATCGCCTTCGATCTGACCGAGAATGTCCTTGAGATAGTTGGCGTTGAAACCGATCTCGAACCCTTCGGACTTGTAGTCGGCCGGCACTTCCTCAGCCGCCGTACCATTGTCGGGCGACGTGACCGAAAGGGTCACGCGGTCCCCCTCCAGCGCCATCTTGACCGCGCGGGTCTTTTCCGTGGCGATCGTCGCGACGCGGTCGACGCCTTCGTAGAAGCTGCGCGGATCGAGCTTGAGGAGCTTGTCGTTCCCGGTAGGGATCACGCGGGTATAGTCGGGGAAGGTGCCGTCGATCAGCTTGCTGGTAAGCACCACACCATTCTCACCCCCCAGGGTGAAGCGAATCTTCGATGCCGAAAGGTCGACCTCGACGTTGGTGTCGAGGGCTTCCTCCAGAAGCTTGCGCAGCTCGGTAACGCATTTGCGCGGCACGATCACGTCGGGCATGCCATCGGCACCGTCGGGCTTGGGGAGCGTGAAACGGGCCAGGCGATGGCCATCGGTCGCCGCTGCCTTCAGCTCTTCGTCAGAGACGTGGATGAAGATGCCGTTGAGATAATACCGCGTCTCTTCGGTCGAGATCGCGAAACGGGTGCGGTCGATCAGTTGGGCCAGCGTCGCGGCGGGCAGCTCGAAGCTGGTCGGCAAATCACCTTCCACGATCACGGGGAAGTCGTCGCGCGGAAGAGTCGGCAGGCTGAAGCGGCTGCGCCCGGCCTTGACCGTCATGCGGTTGTCGGCGGTTTCCAGGCTGACCTGGCTGCCGTCGGGCAGCTTGCGCGCGATATCGAACAGCAAGTGCGCCGAAACGGTGATCGCGCCCGGCCCCTCGACCGAAACCGCGGCCATCGTTTCGATCACCTGAAGGTCGAGATCGGTCGCCATGACCTTTACCGTGCCATCGCCCGAAGCCTCGATCAGCACGTTCGAAAGAATCGGAATAGTGTTGCGGCGCTCGACGACCGACTGGACGTGGCTGAGGCAGCGCAGCAGCGTCGCGCGTTCGATAGTGGCCTTCATGATCGCGTCATGTCCCCCTCATCGGCGGAAACCCCACCGGCGGCATTGGACGCAAATCCTTAGCGCGAGAGGCGCTCGCGGCAAGCGGGAAGCGATGAGCGATACGGGAATCTGGGGATAATTAGGTGGGTAAAGGGGTTCTCCCACCTCAGGAAAACATCGCCATCCCGCCATTCACGTGCAGAGTCTGCCCGGTGACATAGCCCGCCTCACGCGATGCGAGGTAGGCCACCGCGGCGCCGATGTCCTCACCCTCGCCCATCCGGCCCATGGGGATGCGGCTATTGAGCGCCTCCTTCTGGGCATCGGGCAGGACGTCGGTCATCGCCGTACGGATGAATCCCGGAGCCACACAATTCACCGTCACGTTGCGGCTGGCCAGTTCCTGCGCAAGGCTCTTCGACATGGCGACGAGGCCACCCTTGGCCGCAGCATAGTTGACCTGGCCGGGATTGCCGGTCGCCCCGACGACCGAGGTGATCGTGATGATCCGCCCGAACCGCGCCTTCATCATTGGCCGAGTTGCCGCGCGCATCAGGCGAAACGCGGCTTCGAGGTTGACCCGGATCACTTCATCCCATTCCTCGTCCTTCATCCGCATCGTGATATTGTCGCGGGTGATGCCGGCATTGTTCACCAGGATGTCAAGCTGTCCCAGCGAATCCACCGCCGCGGGCACCAACTTCTCGACCTCTTCCGGATTGGAGAGGTCGCAGGTGATCGCGACGTGATCGACCTCCTGCAGGTGCTGGGGCCGATGATCGTCGAGTTCGTCACGGAAGGCGCGCAGCTTCTGCGCGTTCGAGCCCGAGATCGCCAGGCGCGCGCCCTGCGCGGCCAATGCCTTGGCGATGGCGGAACCGATACCGCCCGAGGCGCCGGTGACGAGGGCGGTCATTCCATGAAGATCGAACATGCTCAAAGCTCCTTCGCCGATGCCTCGATATCGGCCATTCCCACCACGCTCGTCACGCTCACGTCGTCAACAGAACGATTGATCATCGGGCCCAGCACCTTGCCGCCAAGCTCGACGAACCGCTCGACGCCCGCGGCCTTCATCGCGATCGCGCTTTCGCGCCAGCGGACACGGCCCGTCACCTGTTCGACCAGCAGGCGCTGAACGTCGGCGGGATCGGTAACGACGGCGGCGGTGACATTGGCGAACAGCGCCACCCGCAAGGCGGTAGGCGGCGTCTTGTCGAGCGCTTCGGCCATTGCATTGGCGGCCGGCTGCATCAGCGGACAGTGGAACGGCGCGGAGACCGGCAGCGCCATGCCGCGCTTGATCCCGAAATCCTTGACCAGGCCGATTGCCCGCTCGATCGCCTCACGGTGGCCGGACAGCACGACCTGGCCCGGATCGTTATCGTTGGCGACCGTGCAAACCTGCCCCTCGGCCGCCGCATCGGCAAGCGCCTGAGCCTTCTCGATGTCGGCCCCCAGGAGGGCCGCCATGGCCCCCACGCCTACCGGAACCGCCGCCTGCATCGCCTGGCCGCGCAGCTTGAGCAGCCGTGCCGTATCCGCCAGGCCAAAAGCCCCGGCAGCGCACAGCGCGGTGTATTCGCCCAGGCTATGCCCGGCGACGAAGTCCGCCTTATCGGCCAGCGAGATGCCGCCTTCCTTCTCCAGCACCCGCAGCACGGCGATGGCATTGGCCATGATCGCCGGCTGAGCATTCTCGGTCAGGGTAAGCTGATCCTCCGGCCCATCGCGCATGATCGCGAAGAGCTTCTGGTTCAGCGCATCGTCGACCTCTTCGAAGACTTCGCGCGCGGCGGCGCTGGCCTCGGCCAGCTCGACACCCATGCCGACCTTCTGGCTTCCCTGGCCCGGAAAAACGAATGCGCGCATAGGCACCTCTCCTCTCGAAACTGGCGCGCGCCCTTATGGCTGACGCTACGCGGTGGCAAGTCCGAACGGGACAATCTTGTTGGCGGAATCGTGCCCGATATCCGCCCGACCCAGGTAGGGAATCTCGTGGCGCTCGCACCAATAGCGGACGATTTCCTCGGGTTCCGAGCCGAAAGGACGATCGTTTTCCGGCACCTCGCTGACACGCCCCAGCCTGATTCCGGCAACTCCGCCCAAATGCGCGGTGACATGGAAGAACAGACGATCGATCGCGTAGAGATGCTCGGAAACCTCCTCCAGCATGACGACATGCCCGGCCAGGCCAGGCATCAACGGCGTGCCGCACAACATCGCAAGGGTCATCAGATTGAAGGCGACGGTAGGGTGCCGGTCGATCGACGGCTCCAGCCCCGCACGTTCGCCGCACAGATAGCCGAGAGCGCGGCGCACCGCATCCTCTCCCCCAGTGCGACGGATGTCGGCCGGCATCGGACCGTGAACCACCCGGCCGATCCGCGCCCGATAGAGCGCACCCAGCAAGGCGCCGCCATCGGAATAGCCGAGGAACACCTTATCCCGCGCCGCCTTGCCCACGCCGACGACGAAATCCTGCGCTATCCGCATCGCGCCATAGCCGCCGCGCGCGAACCAGACCGCATCGAAGGCGGGATTGTCCGCACATTCGCGCAATGCGCCTAGCCGCAGCTCGTCCGGCCCGGCGAAATGCCCGGCGGTCTCGAAGCATTGCGGATGGAAATGAAGCTCGGCTCTGGGGAATTCCGCTGCAGCCAGCAGGTGCACACGCTCCGCATCCTCTCGGGTAAAAGCGGCGGAGGGTGCGCAGATGGCGATGCGGGTCATCGCCCCTTCCTATCTGACGGTTGAGTTCGAAGGCAATGCTGCGTAGCGCAAGCGCCCATGACCGATCTCTCCCGCGACCTTACTGGCCACCCCTGGTTCTTCTGCGGCATCGGCGGATCGGGCATGCTCCCGCTCGCCCTGATCCTCAAAGGCCAGGGTGCCAAGGTGGCCGGCTCGGACCGCAGCCGCGACCAGGGCCGAACGCCGGAGAAATTCGCCTGGCTGGAAAGCCTGGGCTTCGCCCTCCATTCCCAGGACGGCAGCGGGATCGTCTCGGCCAGTCAGACCCTCGTGGCCTCCGCCGCGATCGAGGATACGGTGCCAGAGATCGTCCGCGCCAAGGAACTCGGCTGTCCGCGGATGAGCCGGGCCGAACTGCTCGCGACCCTCTTCAACACCGCGCCGACGCGCATCGCGGTGGGCGGGACCAGCGGCAAGTCCACCGTCACCGGAATGATCGGCTGGATCATGACCGAGGCAGGGCGCGATCCGACGATCATGAACGGCGCGGTGATGAAGAACTTCGTCGCGCCCGACGCCCCCTTCGCCAGCGCGCGCGTGGGCCGGGGTGAGGTTTTCGTCTCGGAGGTCGATGAAAGCGACGGCTCGATCATGCTGTACCAGCCTTCCGTCGCGGTTCTCGGCAATGTCAGCCTGGATCACAAGAGCCTTGAGGAACTGCGTGAATTATTTGGTGATTTCCTCGCTCGTGCAGAGGTGGCGGCCATCAATATCGACGATGCCGAAAGCGCGGCGCTTGCCCCGCGGGCACGCCGCCTCGTCACTTTCGGGATAGACAGCGGCGAGGCGATGCTTTCGGTCACCCCCGGCACCATCGCCGAGCATCCAGCCACGCTCAGCGCGACGATCCACGATTCCCGCGACGGAACCAGCCACCCCTTGGCCCTGCGCATCCCGGGCCGCCACAACCTGGCCAACGCCCTTGCTGCGATCGCCGCCGCCAACGCCGCGGGCGTGTCGGTGGGCGAAGCCGTGCGCGCCCTCGCCTCCTTCACCGGCCTTGCCCGCCGTTTCGACATCGTGGGCACCTCGCCGGGGGCCGTGACCGTGATCGACGACTTCGGCCACAACCCTGACAAAGTCGCCGCGACACTCAAGACGCTGAAGGCCCACTCCGGCCGGATCATCGCGTTCTTCCAGCCCCACGGCTACGGCCCCTTGCGGCAGATGGGGGCGGAACTGGCCGAGGTCTTCGCCCGTACTCTCGGAAAAGACGACCTCACCATCCTGTGCGATCCCGTCTATTTCGGAGGCACGGTCGACCGCAGCGAGGGCAGCGACCGGATCGTCCGACTGATCGGCCAGGCCGGCGGACAGGCGGAACATATCCCTTCACGCGAAGCCTGTGCGGATCGGATCGTCGAACTCGCACAGCCCGGCGACCGGATCGTGGTCATGGGAGCCCGCGACGATACGCTGACGACATTCGCCAAGGATTTGCTGGCGCGCCTCCCCTGATCCTGTAAAAGTTTTTCGGATTTGCTTCGGGGGAGAACGAGCATGCCTGTACGTCCTGTCCTTGCGCTCATGCTGGCCAGTGCGGGCCTTACCGC
>CAZFPW010000036.1:0-3981 GCA_964520765.1 uncultured Novosphingobium sp. | reverse complement strand
GCCCAATTGCGGCGCGCCAATGACGCCGCGCTGGCCTCTCGCGTCGCGGCGATGCGGGAGGTCTATCCCGCCGACATCGCGGAAGAGAGCGTCGCCGGGGTGCCGGTGCGGATATTCACGCCTCGCGGCAAGGCCGTCGCCAAGGACCGCGTGCTGATCAATGTCCACGGCGGAGCGTTCACCGTGTGTTGGGAGGCGTGCTCGATCCTCGAATCGCTGCCGATCGCCTCCCTGGGCGGGTTCAAGGTCGTTTCGATCAACTATCGGATGGCCCCGGAACACCGCCATCCCGCCGGCGTCGAGGATGTCGAGAAGGTCTATCGCGAGCTGCTCAAGACCTATCGCCCGCAGCAGATCGGGCTTTTCGGCTGCTCGGCCGGCGGCGCGCTGACCGCCCAGGCGGCGGCCTGGATGCCCGGCCGCGGCCTGCCGCAGTTCGGCGCGGTCGGGATTTTCGGGGCCGGCGCGGTCCGCTTCTCCGCGGGCGATTCGGCCTATATCTCGGGCCATGTCAGCGGCGCCTTTCCCGCGCCGCCGCCGCCGGGGCAGCCAGCCGGCGACATGACCAACGGCTATTTCGCCCAAGCCGACATGAACGACGCCATAATCTCCGCAGCCTTGCACCCTGATGTCATGGCCAAGTTTCCCCCGACGCTGATCATCACCGGCAGCCGGGCGATGGACATGACGCCTGCGATCGTCACCAACTCGGCGCTGATAAAAGCCGGGGTGGCCTCGACCCTGATCGTCCAGGAGGGGATGGACCACTGCTACATCTATCAGTCCAACCTGCCGGAGGCGCAGGACGCCTATCGGGCGACGGTCAATTTCTTCCGGGCGAACCTGGGGGCGCGCCGGCAGGCAAGGTAAGGCCTCCTCCGACCAGAGGCGATCAGGCGCTTGCCCGATCACGCCGGGGCCGATGCAGCTTCCCCGCCTGGTGGACCAGGATGGCGAGCACGAGACCCAGCACCAGGCCGGTCAGCGCCGAAGCCACGGCATAGGTGAGCCACCCCAGCACCCCGGCAAGCGGCCCGGTCGCATGCTCGACCGCGTGCTGGAGGCCGTGCGCGACATGGGCGGGGCCGGCGAGGCCGAGCTGCTCCAGCGCATGGAGCACGATGCCCCCGCCGACCCACAGCATCGCCACGGTGCCGACGCTCGCCAGGACGGTCAGCACCATGGGCATTCCCTTGACCAGCGCCGTTCCCAGCCGCCGGGTCCGGGGCCGCTTGGCGAGGTGGAGGCCGATGTCGTCCATCTTCACGATCAGCCCGACCGCCCCATAGACCAGCACGGTGATCGCGATCCCGACGACGATCAGGATCAGAGCGCGGGACAGGATCGGCTCATGGTCCACTTCGGCCAGCGCGATCACCATGATCTCGGCCGAGAGGATGAAGTCGGTTCGCACCGCGCCCGCCACGCGCTCGCGCTCAAAGGCCGCGGGATCAGCGATCGCATCGTCCAGCGTCTCGCCGTGCTTCTCGCCGCTCAACTTCTCCGCGACCTTCTCCGCTCCCTCGAAGGCCAGGTAGAGCCCGCCCACGAGCAACAGCAGCGTGACGCCGAGCGGGAAGAACGCGCTGAGCAGCAGCGCCGCCGGAAGGATGAACAGCAGCTTGTTCCTCAGGCTGCCCTTGGCGATCTTGGCGATCACCGGCAGCTCGCGATCGGGCGTGAAGCTGGTGACGTAGCTGGGCGTCACCGCCGCGTCGTCGATCACCACGCCGGCCGCCTTCGTCCCGGCCTTGGTCGCCGCCACTCCGACGTCATCGAGCGAGGCTGCCGCCGCCTTGGCGATGACGGAAATATCGTCGAGCAGCGCAACGAGTCCGGAAGGCATGGAGGTTTCGGTCCTTGTCGAAGATAGCGGATCGGGATCGGGTGACGGACGATAGCAAGACAAGCGAGTTGGGAAAATCGCTCACGCACGGATGACAATCGGGGCAGGCTTGCTAGGTTCCGGCAATGCTCCGAATGAAATCCGCTCTTTCGCTCATCGCCCTCGCCGCCATCCCCGGCGCAGCCCATGCCGCGCCCGAGGCGATCGACCCCTGCGCGCTGCTGACCACGGCAGAGGTTTCGGCCGTGATGGGCCAGCAGGTCGAGCCGGGCCGCCCAACCAGCAATGGCGTGACCAGGGACGGCGCCTTCTCCACCACTTGCCTCTGGCAGGTCGCGCTGCCGCCAGGCGTCGCGCCCGATCCGACCCGTTCCCTCGGCGGGCGCAGCTTCGCGATCCTCAACGTCCAGAACTGGCCCGACGGCCCGAACGGCGCGCGGAAGTTCCTCGACGGCTTCCGCGCCGCCTTCGCCGACCACGCGATCGCCTCCCAGCCCGTGCCGGTCGAGGTCGGCGCCGACGAGGCGATCTGGTGGGGCGACGGCGTCGCCGCGCGCAAGGGCGGCGTCAGCATCGGCATCTCGGCGGCTTCGGCCGGCGACCCCGCTGCCCGCCGCCCCAAGGCCGAAAGCCTAGCGAAGCTGATCCTCGGGCGGCTTTAGAATTCCAGCCGCCTTGCATTCCCGCCAGAATCCGCTATGCGCGCCCCTTCCCCGCTTCGGTCGGGAAACGAAGAAAGCCGGAGGGGCCCCGCAATCCCGCGGATCAGCCAGCGATCGGTTAGATGGATAAGGAAGCCGCCGTGCCGCTTTACGAGCACGTGTTCCTGGCACGCCAGGATCTGAGCCAGGCGCAAGTCGATGCCCTGGCCGCCACCGCCACCGAGATCGTCGAGACCAACCAGGGCAAGGTCACCAAGACCGAGACCTGGGGCCTCAAGGGTCTCGCCTACAAGATCAAGCGCAACCGCAAGGCGCACTTCGTGCTGCTCAACATCGACGCGCCCGCCGGCGTCGTCGCCGAGCTGGAGCGTCAGACCGCGATCAACGAAGACGTGATCCGCTACATGACCGTCCGCGTCGACGAGCATGAGACCGGCCCTTCGGTGCAGATGCGCAAGCAGGACCGCGAGCGCACCCGCCGCCGCGATCGTGAGGAGTCGTTCTGATGGCCCGCGCCTTTTTCCGCCGCCGCAAGTCCTGCCCCTTCTCGGGCAAGAACGCGCCGAAGATCGATTACAAGGACGTGCGCCTGCTCCAGGGCTTCATGTCCGAGCGCGGCAAGATCGTGCCGAGCCGCATCACCGCCGTTTCGGCCAAGAAGCAGCGCGAGCTGGGCCAGGCGATCAAGCGCGCCCGCCAGATCGGCCTTCTGCCGTACCTCGTGAAGTAAGGAGGACTATCCCATGGACATCATCCTCCTCGAACGCATCGAGAAGCTGGGCAGCATCGGCGACGTCGTGACCGTCAAGGACGGCTACGCCCGCAACTTCCTGCTGCCGAACAAGAAGGCGCTGCGCGCCAACGAGGCGAACCGCAAGGTCTTCGAAGCCAACCGCGCGAAGATCGAGGCCGACAACGCCGCCCGCCGCACCGAGGCCGAGAAGCACTCGACCGACGTCGACGGCAAGTCGATCGTCCTGATCCGCGCTTCGTCGAACTCGGGCCAGCTCTACGGTTCGGTCTCCGTGCGCGACATCGTCGACGCGCTGAACGCCGATGGCGCCAACGTGACCAAGTCGATGATCGTGCTGGAACGCCCGATCAAGACGATCGGCGTGTTCGACGTCCGCGTCGCGCTGCACCCGGAAGTCTCGGTGGGCGTCAAGGTGAACGTCGCCCGTTCGCCCGACGAGGCCGAACTCCAGGCCCAGGGCGTCGACGTCATGGCCGCGATGTTCGAGACCGACACGGCGGGCTTCACCGAAGCCTTCGATCCGAACGCCGAACCCGGCGAAATCCCGACCGACCTGCTGGAAGAGCAGGCCGAGGGCGAGGCTGAAGCCGAAGCCTGAACCGCGGCAACGCGACAAGATTAAAAGGGCGGCGGAAACGCCGCCCTTTTTTCTATGGCGATTGTATCGATTGCAAACGTGACGGTTTGCGACGGTCCGCATTCCACCCACTGCCGCTCAG
>CAZFPW010000035.1:9149-16202 GCA_964520765.1 uncultured Novosphingobium sp. | reverse complement strand
TCGGGATCGAGCCCGAGCAGGCTGTAGCGTCCGCGCACCGCTCCGCCTTCGACGGATTCGAGCAGATAGTCGCCGCGCCCCGGCACGATCAGCTTCGCCGCCGCGCCCACCGGCGTCTCGGTATCGGCGATCAGCTTGCGCCAGATCAGCGCGGGCCGGCCCTGGGCGAGGGCGGTGACGGCGGCATCGTAGTTTTCCGCGCGTCCTCCATTGGTCGCTGCAACGTCGGTCATCGGTGGATCAATTGCCGCCGCTGGCCTGGTTCACCGCGGCCTTGATGGCGCTTTCCTTGCGGGTGACGCGCATCTCCTCGCGGATCGCGCGGCGGAGCTGGTCGGCCAGCTCGCGGCCGGCGAGCTGGCCCAGTTCCTTGCGGGCCATCGCAACCATCGGGTCGTTGGCGGGGATCGTTCCCGCCACGATCTGCTTGACCGCGACGATGTACCACCCGCGATTGCGCGGCGCCGGATAGAGTTTCACCGTTCCCTGGGCCATGCTGAACATCAGGGCCAGCGGCGGCGGAACCTGCTGGTTGCCCAGCGCGGTAAGCTCCTGCCGGCCCATGTCGACCTGATCGACCGGGGGCAGCGGCAGGCCGAGCTGGGCCATCGCGACGCTCAGCTCCGTGCCCTTCTTGGTGGCGGCCATCACCCGCTCGGCGGCGGCCTTGGCCGCGACCTGGCCCTTTTCGAGCAGAAGCTCCTGCGTGACGCCGGGCTTGATCTCGGCAAGCGGGGCGGGGGCCGCGGCGGTGATCTGGGTCACGTCGAAGATCACGAACTTCTTGCCGGCCTCGATCTCCGCGACCTGGGGCTGGTTCTCGCGGTCCATCGCGAAGGCCGCCTGGACGACCTTGGCGAGGTCGGCCGGAACGGACTGTCCCTGCTTGCCGAAGACCTGGCCGTTCGCCGTGATCGGCTCGGTCACGGTCGGCGTGACGTTCAGCTCCTTGGCGACGTCGGACAGGGCCGCGCCTTCGTCGAACTCGCTTTCGATCCGGGCGGTGAAATCGCCCAGGGCCGCGCGCTGCTTCGCTTCGACGAGTTGCTGGGTAAGCTCGCCGCGCACCTGGTCGAGCGTGCGCGCCGGCTTGCTGTCGATCGCGTCGACGCGCAGCAGGTGCCAGCCAAGGCCGCTCTTGGCCGGGCCGACGACCGCGCCGCTCCGTGCCGTGAAGGCCGCATCGGCCACCGCCGGGGAGGCCTGGCTGGCCAGCGCCGCCTTGCCGAGCGACAGCCCTGAGGTGCTGAGCCCCTTCGCCCTGGCGGCCTGCTCAAGCGAGACGCCCTTGGCCGTTTCCGCCAGGATGGCGCGCGCCGCGGCCTCGGTCGGCACGACGAGCTGGACGATCCGGCGGGTCTCCGATGCCGCATAGGCGGCCTTGTTGGCTTCGAAGCGCGCGGCGATCTCCGCCTCGGTCGGCGCGGCGGGCGCCTTGACCGAGCTGGCGTCGAACAGGGCGTAGCGCAGCACGCGGCGCTCGGGCACGAGGTAGTTGTTGCGGGTCTTGTTGTAGAAGGCCGTGATCTCGGCCTCGGTCGGCGGCGTCTTCGGCGCGAAGACCTGCGCCGGAAGCAGGGCGATCGCGCCCTTGCGATGCTCCCGCAGCAGGGCGGCGTAGCGCAGCGTGGCCTCCTGCGAGAAGGTCGAGCCGTACTGGGCGGGAATCAGGACCTGGCGGGCCACGAGCGAGGCGGCGAGATCGTCGCGAATCATCTTGTCGGTGAAGCCCCGCTGCTGGAGCAGCATCTCGTAGTTCTTCTGGTTGAAGCGCCCGTCCGCGCCCTGGACGGCCGGAATCTTGGCGATCTCGCTATCGATCAGGCGCGTGCCGGCGACGATCCCGTGCTTCTCGCCAAAGGCCATGATGGCGCTCCGGTCGAGCAGCTGCCGGAGCACCGTTTCCGCGCCGCCGAGCGCGACGAATTGCTTCATCGAGAGCTGGGGATTGGCCTCCTTCTCCCCTTCCAGCGCGGTGGTGATCGCCTTTTCATAATCGGCGGCCGTCACCTTGTGCGAGCCGACCCGGGCGACCTCGTCGCTCGACTGGATCGTGCCGCCGCTGCCGAAGTTGAGCACGTCGCCTGCCGCGAACGCGAAAGCGATCAGCACGAGGAAGGCGATCGTGACGCCGGCCCCGATCTTGGAGAACATGATACTGCGGAAGAACTGGATCATCGGCTTCGCTTGGCTTGTCCGGCCGCGCCGGGACGGCGGGGCGTGCAGAGGCGGCTTTAGGCGGCAACTCGCCCCACCGCAAGGCGGCGTACCCTTCGCCCCCAAGCGGTCCGTCGCTAGGGTTTTGACAGCTTGGGAACGCTGGCCTAGCAGCGCGCCAAAGACAGCCCCAGGGGGATTCGCAAAGCTCGGATTGAGCGTGAATGGGGCGCAAAGCAGGGATACAGCATGCCTCACAGGCCTTATATCGTCGGCAATTGGAAGATGAACGGAACGCGGGCTATGCTCGCCGAGGCGCGCGCGATCAGCCGCTCCGCGGCGCGCTATCCGCAGGTCGCCATCGGGCTCGCGCCGCCGTTCACCCTGGTCAACGGCATGGCCGAAGCGGCCGAGGAGATCGCCGTTGGTGGGCAGGACTGCCACACCCAGGTCAGCGGCGCCTTCACCGGCGACGTGTCCGCCGCGATGCTCCGCGATGCGGGCGCGCGCTTCGTCATCGTCGGTCATAGCGAGCGGCGCACCTATTACGGCGAAAGCGATGAATTGATTCGCGCCAAGGCCGAAGCCGCCCAGGCGGAGGACCTGTCCGTGATCGTCTGCGTGGGCGAGACCGAGGCGGAGCGCGACGCCGGATCGGCCGAGGCGGTCGTCGCCGGCCAGCTCGAGGGCTCGCTGCCGCGCGGCGAGGGAGCGAGCGCCGCGGGCAAGCTCGCCGTCGCCTATGAGCCGGTCTGGGCCATCGGCACGGGCCGCGTGCCGTCGGTCGAGGATGTCGGTGCGATGCACCGCGCGATCCGCCGGAAGCTGGTCGAGATCTACGGCGAAAGCGGCGCTGCGGTGCGCATCCTCTATGGCGGTTCGGTCAACGGCACGAATGCCGCTGAACTGCTGGCCGCCGACGAGGTGCGCGGCGCGCTGGTCGGTGGAGCCAGCCTGACGGCGGAATCGTTCATGGCGATCGTGGTGGCCGCCGCCGGGCCCGACGCCGCCTGAGATTGCGCTGCAGGTTGCCTTGGCGCGTTCGAGCGCCTAGATGCGCGGCCAAGCAAGACGAGACGTTTCACGCATGTCCCTTTATATCTTCCTGACCGTCCTCCAGGCCCTGATCGCATTGGGGCTGGTCGGCGTCATCCTGATGCAGCGTTCCGAAGGCGGTGGCCTTGGCGTCGGCGGCAGCCCCTCGGGCCTGATGTCAGCGCGCGGCGCGGCCGATTTCCTGACCCGCGCCACGGCGGTTCTGGCGACGATATTCGTGCTGCTGAGCATCGTGCTCGCCGCCCTGGCGGTTAACACCGGCGGCACGCGGGAGGTCGACACCTCGCTGCAGCGCGGCGCCCCGGCCGATCCGCTGTCCGGCGCGGCGCAGCCCGTCCCGGCGGCGCCGGCGGCCCCTGTCGCACCGGTGGCTCCCGCCGATCCGCTGAGCGGCGCCACCCAGTAACCTTCGTCAGAGCGAAGTTCGACGGCTCCGGCGCAAGCGGGGGCTGTCATGGCATGTCATCGTTCCTCGCTTCCACGTGACTGTGGAAGATCGACGAAGCGTGTGCCTGATCGCTTGCCCATCCGAACCGAATAGGACTAAGGCCCGACTCCCATGGCGCGGTACATTTTCATCACCGGCGGCGTGGTCTCCTCGCTTGGCAAAGGACTCATGGCGGCAAGCCTCGCGGCGTTGCTGCAGGCACGCGGATTCAAGGTCCGCATCCGCAAGTTCGATCCTTATCTGAACGTCGATCCGGGGACGATGAGCCCGTACCAGCACGGTGAGGTCTTCGTGACCGACGACGGGGCGGAGACCGATCTGGACCTTGGCCACTATGAGCGCTTCACCGGCGTTTCGGCGCACCAGTCGGACAACATCACCTCCGGCCGCATCTATCGCGACATCATCGCCAAGGAGCGGCGCGGCGACTACCTCGGCGCCACGGTCCAGGTGATCCCCCACGTCACCGACGCGATCAAGCAGTTCGCCATCGCCGACATCGAGGACCTCGACTTCGTGCTGTGCGAGATCGGCGGCACGGTCGGCGACATCGAGGGGCTGCCCTTCATCGAGGCGCTGCGCCAACTGCGCAACGAGCTGGGCCGCGAGCAGACCTGCTCGGTCCATGTGACCCTGGTTCCCTATATCGCTGCCGCGGGGGAGCTGAAGACCAAGCCGACCCAGCACTCGGTGCGCGAGCTGACCGCATTGGGCGTCCAGCCCGACATCCTGCTCTGCCGCTGCGAAAAGCCGCTGCCCGAGAACGAGCGCGCCAAGATCGCCCAGTTCTGCAACGTGCGGAAGGAAGCGGTCATCCCCGCGCTCGACGCCTCGAGCATCTATTCCGTGCCACTGCAGTACCACGCCGAGGGCCTCGACGCCGAGGTGCTGCGCCATTTCGGCATGACCTCGCCGCTGCCGGAGCTGTCGCGCTGGACCGACATCGTCGACCGTTACCAGCACCCCGAGGGCGAGGTCACGATCGGCGTGGTGGGCAAGTATGTCGGCCTGCCCGATGCCTACAAGTCTCTCAACGAGGCGCTGGTCCACGGCGGTATGGCCAACCGGGTCAAGGTCCATATCCGCTGGATCGACGCCGAGCTGTTCGAGCAGGATGACGAAGAGATCGCCGCGCGCCTGGAGCCGATGCACGGCATCCTCGTTCCCGGTGGCTTTGGCGAGCGCGGGACCGAGGGCAAGATCGCCAGCGTCCGCTTCGCCCGGGAGCGCAAGGTGCCGTTCTTCGGCATCTGCCTGGGCATGCAGATGGCCTGCATCGAGGGCGTTCGCGCCGCGGGCATTCCCGGCGCCTCATCGACCGAATTCGGCCCGACCGAGGAGCCGGTGGTCGGCATCATCACCGAATGGATGACTCCCGAAGGTCTCCAGACCCGCGCCGATGGCGGAGACCTTGGCGGAACGATGCGGCTCGGCGCCTATGAAGCGAAGCTTGCCGGCAACAGCCATGCCGCGGCGATCTATGGCGACACGACGATCTTCGAACGCCATCGTCACCGCTACGAGGTGAATATCGCCTACAAGGAGCCGCTGGAGCAGGGCGGCCTGGTCTTCTCGGGCATGTCGCCCGACGGGCTGCTGCCCGAGATCGTCGAGCGGCCGGATCACCCCTGGTTCGTCGGCGTCCAGTTCCACCCGGAACTCAAAAGCCGCCCGTTCGATCCGCACCCACTGTTCGCGGGCTTCATCGCGGCGGCGCTGAAACAATCGCGCCTGGTCTGACGACCGCGCGAAAAATCTTAAAAAATTAACCCAAGTTATTAGCCAAGCGGATATGAGATGGCGCGATCACGGTCGCGCGGTTCCCCTTGACCGCTGAAGCGACCGCCCGGACTTGCCCTCGGCTGACCGTCTTCTGCGACCCGGACGGCCAGTGAGGGCGGGCGGCGTGAAAACGTCGCGGGGGTGGGCCTACCCGGGCCCACCCCCGAATTGTCTTGTCGATCAACAGGATCGAAAGATCAGGCCGCCTGGCTGCGCGGATCGCCTTCCTCGACGAGGCTGAGCGGGGCCTGCCCGCCGATGGCGATCTTCTTGGGCTTCATGGCTTCCGGGATCTCGCGAATCAGGTCGATCACCAACAGCCCGTCCTCCAGGTTCGCGCCGGCCACGCGGACGTAGTCCGCCAGCTCGAAGCGGCGTTCGAAGCCGCGCTGGGCAATGCCGACATGGAGCATGCGTCCCTCGCGGTTATCCTCGGGCTTCTTGCCCTGGACCACGAGCAGGTTCTGCTGGGCGGTGATGTCGATGTCGGCGGACTTGAACCCGGCCACGGCCAGCGTGATGCGATAGGCATCGTCGGTGACGCGCTCGATGTTGAACGGTGGATAGTTGTCCCCGCTGCCGCGAGCGGTATTTTCCAGCAGGTCGAACAGGCGATCGAACCCGACGGTGCTGCGGCGATAGGGGGTAAAGTCGAAACGGTTCATGGCAAAAATCCTCCAGTGAGCAATTTTCGGTTCTGCCGGAGCCCATTCTGGCGCTCCGAACGGCGTGCCATCCTCTTGCGAGCCATGACACGGATGATCAGATATGATAGCCGCCCCGCGTTTCAAGGGGTGCCTAGGAAGGGTTGCAAGCGTCGTGGCGAAGGTTGAAATCTATACGAAATGGGGCTGCGGCTATTGCTCCGCGGCAAAGCGCCTGCTGGACGGCAAGGGCGTCGCCTATGAGGAATACGACATCACCATGGGCGGCCCCAAGCGCGCCGAGATGCTGGAGCGCGCGCCCGGCGCGATGACCGTGCCGCAAATCTTCATCGACGGGCGGAGCATGGGCGGCAGCGACGACATTCACGCGCTGGACCGCGCGGGCAAGCTCGACCCGCTGCTCGGGCTCTAGCCGGTGAAGCGCATTGCCGTCCTGCAGATGACCTCGGGGATCGATCCCGAGGCCAATGCCACAGCGATCGTGTCCGCCATCGGCGCGGCAGCGCAGGGCGGGGCTGCGATGCTGTTCACCCCGGAAATGTCCGGCCTGCTGGATCGCAAGCGTGAACGGGCGACGCCGCATGTCGTGGCCGAAGCGGACGACGTGGTGCTGGCCGCCGTGCGTCAGGCCGCAAGGGACCGCGGCATCTGGGTCGCGCTAGGCTCGCTGGCGGTGCGGCGTGAGGATGGCCGCTGGGCCAACCGGGCCTTCGTGATCGACGGCATGGGCGAGGTCGTCGCCCGCTATGACAAGATCCACATGTTCGACGTGGACCTGGTCACCGGCGAATCCTGGCGCGAATCGAATGCTTATGCCGCCGGCGAAGAGGTCGTGACGGTCGAGACGCCGATCGGCCGCCTTGGCCTGGCGATCTGCTACGACATTCGCTTTCCCGCGCTGTTCGAGGAGCTTGGCCGGCGCAACTGCGACGTCATCGCCATTCC
>CAZFPW010000035.1:7126-9049 GCA_964520765.1 uncultured Novosphingobium sp. | reverse complement strand
CTAAAGGAGGCGCGGGCGCCCGTAGCTCAGCAGGATAGAGCACAAGATTCCTAATCTTGGGGCCACAGGTTCGAATCCTGTCGGGCGCACCATTCCCGAAAAAAGAGAACCGTGGCGAATTGTCGTCGCGCCTGTACCTTCCTAGGGTTCGGGCAAGGCATAGGCCATAAGGGCGCTCGCTTGCGGCCCGGGGATGGCAAAATGGCCTCCCGCGGCGATGACGATGTACTGCCGGCCGGTCCGCGGAGACACATAGCTGATCGGCATCGCTGCTCCGACCGCGGGCAATTTGGTGCTCCAGACTTCCTTTCCGTTGGCGATGTCGAACGCCCGGAAGCGGCGATCCTGGCCGGCCGCGATGAACACCAGGCCGCCTGCCGTCGTCAGCGATCCGCCGAAATTGGGAGCGCCCATGCGAAGCGGGATGTGGCTTGCAATGCCGAGGGGCCCCGATCCTTCGGCCGTGCCCAGCGGCTTGCTCCAGACCAGCTTGCGCGTCTTGATGTCGAACGCGCTGATCACGCCATAAGGCGGTTTCTGACAGGGTGCGTAGATCGGCGAGAGGAACGGATAGGACTCGAAGCCATAGGGCGTGCCGGCCTGCGGGAACATGATGACCCCGCCTTCGAAGCCGCTCTTGGGCGTTTCTCCGGCCTTTCGCGGGGCGAGGCGGTTCATGTTGGCCAGGTGCAGCGAGTTCACCACCATGAGCCCACGCTGGGTGTCGATGGATACGCTGCCCCAGTTGATCCCGCCGCCCACCGCGGGATAGGTGATGGTCGGCTCCGTCGTGATCGGCGTGAATTGCCCCTGGTATCGCGCTTTGCGGAACTGGATGCGGCACATCATCTGGTCGATGGGGGTAAGGCCCCACATGTCGGCTTCGGTGAGGTCGGCGCCCGCTACGGATGGAAAGCCCGTGGTGTAGGGCTGGGTCGGTGCGTTCCACTCTCCCGCTACCGCGCCTTGCGGCACCGATTTCTGGACTACGGGATCGATGGGTTCGCCGGTCTCGCGGTTGAGCACGAAGATCTCGCCCCGCTTGGTCGGCACGATCAGCGCGGGCTCTCCGCCGGGCAGGTCGACAACGACGGGCTGGGCCGCGATGTCGTAGTCCCAAAGATCGTGATTGACCGTCTTGAAGGACCAGCGCGGCAGCCCGGTCGCAACCTCGATGGCGACGATGTTGGCGGTATATTCATCGGCGATCTTCGACCGGAAGCCGGCGTAGTAGTCGGGCGGACTGTTGCCCGTTCCCACATAGACGAGCCCCAGCTTTTCGTCGCCGCTGAACACGCCCCACGCGTTCGGCGTGTCGCGCGTATAGATTTCGCCGGGCTTCAGCGCGGTCTGGCCGGGACGGCCGGCGTCCCATGCCCAGCTCAGTTCGCCCGTCATGGCATCGTAGCCGCGGACGACGCCCGACGGGGAATCGAACGAGCCGAAGTCGGAGATGCTTTGCCCGACGACGACGGTGCCGTTGACCACGGTCGGGGGAGACGTCGGCAGCGCGGCGTCAGGTGGCATTTCCCCCATGCCGATGTGCAGATCCGCGATGCCGTTGCTGGCAAAGCCGCCGCACGGCCGCCCCGTGTCGGCGTCGATGGCGATGAGCTGGCCCAGCGCCGTGGTCAGGAACAGCCGGCGTCGGCAATCCGGGGTCGCGCTCTGCGCTTCGTGATAGGCAACGCCCCGGCACTTCCAGCCTCTGAATTCCGAGTCCTTGGGCAGCGCCTCGTACTGCCAGATGGGCTTGCCCGTATCCTGGTCGAGGGCCACGACCGTGCCGGATTCAAGGCACATGTAGAGCCGTCCGTCGACAGCCAGCGGCGGCGCTTGCAGACTGGGCAGCGGGCCGGGATCGAGCTGGTTGTCAAACCGCCAGGCCAGCTTGAGGTCGCCTACGTTGTCGAGGTTGATCTG
>CAZFPW010000035.1:0-7026 GCA_964520765.1 uncultured Novosphingobium sp. | reverse complement strand
GCCAGTCTCGGCATCAACGCCCAACTGTCGAGGCCTGCTTCCCACAGGCTCCAGACGATGGTCCAACCCAGCATCGCGCCAAAGGCCCAGGCGGCATAGGGCCTGCGGCGAAATAGGCCGAAGGCTGCGAGCAACACGGCAAGGCCAGTCAAAACGTAGTAGAGGCTGCCGCCTTCCACGGCGAGCGTTACGCCTCCCCAAGCGAGCGCGATGCCGACAAGGCCAAGGATGGCCGCAACGATCCAGCAGACCAGCTTCCCCATTTTGTTCCTCTACCCCCCACGCGATTATGACTGGACGTCGTTCATCAGACCCGCCGGAGATATTCGATCCGGCCGGCATCCGCCTCGGCGGAGAGCGAAAGCAGTTTGAAATCGACGTCCACGCCGGGCATCGCTTGCATGACGCGATGATCGCCGTTGGCCGTGACCATGCGGGATACGCGGTCCTTGATGAGCCAGCCGTCCCGATGCCTGACGAGCTGGTCGTCATACCAACCGCTGGAATCGAAGCTGGACAGATCGCCGTCGATGATGCGCGTGAAATAGGCATGGACGTAGCTCATGCAAAACGCAGCATCGCCGTCCACGACGACCGAATGGCCGGAGATGATGTGCTGCGTCGAATGAAAGGGCGCATGGATGGCCTTGAACGCGGTCACCAGCGGGGCGCGGCCCCGGAACTTCGCGCCGCCGCCGAAGTCAGTGCGAGCATCCTCGGTGAAAATCCTGTCGAACAGGTCATAGCGATGGGCATCCAGCGCGACCGCATAGAGGTTTAGGCAAGCGATGATGTCGGTCGTATCGTTTGAACTCATTCCCCGGCCTCTCCCGCCATGGTTCCGCTTTCGCCATTGTTTAGGTGAACAGCTGTTTACGCTGCTTTAGGCGAAGCCCTGGCCGTGGGGAAGACGTCAGGCGAGCGGTGGGGGTTATGCCTCAGACGGGCGCGCACCGTCGACAATCGCCTGCAACCCTTGCGCGACAAGGGTTGCGGTCTCGCGGCGAGAGGAGGCGGAATCGTCCACGGCGACGTGGTGGGCAAAAACAAGGTAACCCATGGTCAACATCAGGATGTAGCTTGCCCGGGCCTTTGCATCAGGCGTCCCCAGCCATCCTGCCATGGGGGTGAGGACGAATTCATGAGAGACCCGGACGATGATCTTCCTCGCCTCCTCATCGCCGATGGACAATGCGATCATCGCGGGCTGGATCATGCTTTGGTCGCGGTCGTTCAGCGTGTCGACCAGTGTCTGGCCGAATGTCGATCGGTCCTTTTGAAAGAAGCGCGGATCGATAAGGGCGTTCTTGAGGGCTTCTTCAAATAGATTAGCCTTGGTTGAAAAATATTTTATGACAAGAGATCCGGCTACTCCCGCGCTCTTGGCGATTTCGCGCAGACCTGTATTCGAATAGCCCTTCTCGGAAAAATGTTTTTGTGCGGCCGCAATAATCCTGGCGCTGGTATCTTCCTTGCGTGTTGCGGGTTTAGTATCTTCGACCATAGCTCGCGGGTAGCATGGGATTGACAGCGTCGAAAGGCGAAAGGTAGTGAACGACGGTTCACCGGATAGGCGGCATCAATCGGGGAATGGCCGCCCAGCCGATCGCACCGCATGACTCGTGCCTGGCGATAAGGCAGCACGGACAATGCAGATAAGGAGCTGAGCAGAATGGCACGCGAACTCGATGGCAAGACCGCGCTGGTTACCGGCGCCAGCCGAGGGCTGGGCGTGCACATGGCGTTGCGGCTTGCCCGAGCGGGGGCATTGGTGGCCGTAAACTATGCGTCTGACGAGGCCGCGGCTCGGGAAACCGTCCGCCGCATAGAAGGCGAGGGCGGCAAGGCCTTCATTGTGCAATCCAAACTGGGGGACGAAATCGCCGCAAGGGAGCTGGCGGCCAAGCTCGAAACCGAGCTGGTCGCGCGGACCGGCAGCAATGGCCTCGACATCCTCGTCAACAACATCGGCGGTGGCGACTATGGCCCGATCGTGGATGCGGACGAGGCGATGTACGACCGGATGTTCACGAACAATGTCAAAGGCCCGTTCTTCCTGACCCGCGCGCTCCATGGCCGGATCAATGACAATGGGCGGGTCATCAACATCTCGTCCGCCGGATCGCGGCTCACCGATCCGGGCATCATCGTCTATACCATGGCGAAGTCGGCGGTGGAGGCATTCACTCGCGTCCTGGCGCAGGACATGGGCAAGCGGGGCATCACCGTCAATTCCGTTGCCCCGGGCTTCACCGCCGGGCCTACCAACGACTACATCGTCAAGGATCCCGTGGCCGCGAAGCAGGTGACCGATGCGACGGCGCTGGGCCGGTTCGGCACCCCGGAGGAGATCGCCGACGTGGTCTATTTCTTCGCCTCGCCGGCGGGGAGGTGGGTGACCGCGCAGCACGTTGAGGCCAGCGGCGGCTTCAAGCTCTGACCGGCCCGGAGGAAAGCACGATGACAAAGGTCGTCCGCCTGCATGGGTTCGGAGAGCCCGATGTCCTCCAGCTCGATGAAGTCGAGGTCGGGTCGCCCGGGCCGGAGGAGGTCCTTGTCCGGGTTGGCGCCTTTGGCCTGAACCGCGTCGAGGCGCTCTATCGCGCGGGCGGGTTCGGTCCGGTCGGCTTCCCGGCGAGGATAGGATATGAGGCTGCCGGGGTCGTCGAAAGCGTGGGCTCCGATGTGCGCGCGTGGAAGGCAGGCGATCGCGTCGCCACTCTCTATGGGCTGTCGATGGAGCAGTACGGGACCTATGGGGAGAAAATCCTCTATCCGGCCGACATGCTGGTTCCCGTTCCCGGCGGCCAGACGCTTACGGATGCCGCCGCGAGCTGGATGATGTACGGAACGGCCTATGCGCTGGTCGATGTCGCCGGAGTTGCGCTGGGGGACGTGGTGCTCATCAGCGCCGCTTCCTCATCGGTCGGCATCGCCGCCATACAGATTGCGAACGATCGTGGCGCCGTGCCGGTGGCGATCACGCGCGGACGCGGCAAGGCCGATGCGCTGCGCGGGAACGGCGCGGCGCATGTGATCGTCAGCGATGAGGAGGACGTCGCGGCGCGCGTCTTGGAGATTACAGACGGACGCGGCGCGCGGGTGGCATTCGATGCCGTTGGCGGATCGCCGCTCACGCATCTTCTCGGGGCGATGGCGCCGTTGGGGGTGGTGATCGTCTATGGCATGCTGGCCGGGACCTCGGTGGAACTGATGCTGCCGCACCTGATGCTCGGCAACCTTACGCTCAGGGGATATTCGGCGGACCTGCTGGTCCGGCAGGCGGACACCCGCAAACGGATGGTCGACTATATCGGGGACGGATTGGCGCGCGGAGCGCTTCGGCCGGTGATCGACCGGGCGTTCGACATTGCCGATATCGCTGCGGCCCACCAGTATCTGGAAAGCAACGCCCAGGTCGGCAAGATCGTGGTCACCACCGGCATGGCGGACGAGCCCTGAGTATTACGGAATCGAACCCTTGGCAGCTTTTCTGCTTGAATCACTGAATTAACTATGATTCTGTGCTTTGCATGACGAGACTCCGGGGCGACCACAAGCTGCAAAGGGAAAGCCTGGTCCAGGGCGCTGCTTTGGCGGCGCTGCTGGTCTTGGGGGGTATCGTCATTGCCGGGCCGAGCGGCCTGCTCGCCTGGGGCGAGCACAGCCGAATGCTCGCCCAGCGGCAGCATGAGATCGTGCAGCTTACGGCGGAGCGCGACGCGATCCGCAATCGCGTCAATCAGCTCGACCCGCGTCATGTCGATCCGGATCTTGCCGGCGAATTGCTGCGCAGCAATCTCAACGTCGTCCATCCCGACGAAATGGTGATGCTGCTCAAGTAGCTGCGAGCCGGCACGATCAATTCTTGCGCAGCTTGATAAGAAAGTTGGTCCGCGGCATTCCCGGCGCGGATGCTTGCGCCTATAGCTTTGGTGAATCCACTCCCCAGGGGAATCAGCACATTGGCCAAGACCGTCAGCAAGAAAGATGCAGCCGCGAAAGCGGACGACGAATCCTTCGCACTTCGCAGCCTGCAAGAGGCCTACGAGAAGAACCCTCGTTATGAGCCGAGCGAAGAGGAACTGCTGAGCTTCTATGAGCAGATGGTGCTGATCCGCCGCTTCGAGGAGAAGGCTGGCCAGCTCTATGGCCTCGGCCTGATCGGCGGTTTCTGTCACCTTTATATCGGCCAGGAGGCGGTCGCGGTCGGCATTCAATCGGCGCTGGAAGTCGGCAAGGACAGCGTGATCACCGGCTACCGCGACCATGGCCACATGCTGGCCTACGGGATCGATCCCAAGATCATCATGGCCGAGCTGACCGGGCGGCAGGCCGGCATTTCCAAGGGCAAGGGCGGCTCGATGCACATGTTCAGCGTCGAGCATAAGTTCTTCGGTGGCCACGGCATCGTCGGTGCCCAGGTGCCGCTGGGCGCCGGGCTGGCCTTTGCCCACAAGTACAACGAGGACGGCGGGGTCTGCGTCGCCTATTTCGGCGATGGCGCGGCCAACCAGGGCCAGGTCTACGAAAGTTTCAACATGGCCGCGCTGTGGAAGCTGCCGATCGTCTTCGTGATCGAGAACAACGGCTATGCCATGGGCACGGCGGTGCGACGCTCTTCCGCCGAGACGCATTTCTATCGCCGCGGCACGGCTTTCCGCATTCCCGGTCTCGACGTCGATGGAATGGACGTTCTCAAGGTCCGGGCCGCTGCCGAGCAGGCGCTGGCCTATGTCCGGGCCGGCAACGGGCCGGTGTTGATGGAACTCAAGACCTATCGCTATCGCGGGCACTCGATGTCGGACCCGGCCAAGTACCGCAGTCGCGAGGAAGTGCAGGAGATGCGGGAAAAGCACGATCCGATCGAGGGCGCCAAGGTGGAACTCATCTCGCGCGGGATCGCGGAGGAACGGATCAAGGAAATCGACAAGCGCATCCGCAGCGTGGTGACCGAGGCCGCGGACTTCTCCGAAAACTCGCCTGAGCCGGGAGCAGACGAACTCTACACCGACGTCCTGGTGGAGCGCTACTGATGGCCGTGGAACTCAAGATGCCCGCGCTCTCTCCCACGATGGAGGAGGGCAAGCTCGCCAAGTGGCTGGTGAAGGAAGGGGATGAGGTTAAGTCCGGCGATATCCTCGCCGAGATCGAGACCGATAAGGCGACGATGGAGTTCGAGGCAGTCGACGAAGGCACGATCGGCAGGATCGTGGTGCCCGAAGGCACCGAAGGCGTGAAGGTCGGCACGGTGATCGCGACCATCGACGGGGAAGGCGAGGAGGCGGAAGCGCCGAAACCGGAAGCCAAGGCTGACGAGGCCCCGGCCGAGAAGCAGAAGGCGGCGGAATCCGAAGCGCCCAAGGCCAAGGCCGACAGCGGCACGGCCCAGCTCGCGGCCGAGGCTAAGCCGGCGCAGGATCCTGCGATCCCCTCCGGCACCAACATGAAGACGGTGACGGTGCGCGAAGCCCTGCGCGATGCGATGGCCGAGGAGATGCGCCGCGACGGCCGGGTCTTCGTGATGGGCGAGGAGGTTGCCGAATACCAGGGCGCCTACAAGGTCACGCAAGGGCTGCTGGAAGAGTTCGGGCCCAAGCGCGTCATCGATACGCCGATCACCGAATACGGCTTCGCCGGCATCGGCACGGGCGCGGCGATGGGCGGCTTGCGGCCGATCGTCGAGTTCATGACCTTCAACTTCGCGATGCAGGCGATCGACCACATCATCAATTCGGCGGCCAAGACCAACTACATGTCGGGCGGGCAGATGCGCTGCCCGGTGGTGTTCCGCGGTCCCAACGGCGCGGCTGCGCGCGTCGCCGCGCAGCACAGCCAGAACTACGCGCCGTGGTATGCGAACGTGCCGGGCCTGGTGGTGATCGCACCCTATGACGCTTCGGACGCCAAGGGTCTGCTCAAGGCCGCGATTCGCAGCGAGGACCCGGTGGTCTTCCTCGAGAACGAGCTGGTCTACGGCCGCAGCTTCGAACTGCCCGAGCTTGACGACCACGTCCTGCCGATCGGCAAGGCGCGGGTGGCGCGCGAGGGCAGGGACGTGACGATCGTGAGCTATTCGATCGGCGTCGGCCTGGCGCTTGAGGCCGCCGAGCAACTCGCCGGCGAAGGAATCGAGGCCGAGGTGCTGGACCTGCGCACCCTGCGCCCGCTCGATACGGCGGCGATCCTTAATAGCCTCAAGAAGACCAACCGCCTGATCGTTGCCGAGGAAGGTTTCCCCGTCTGCTCGATCGCCTCCGAGGTGATCGCGGTGTGCATGGAGCAGGGCTTCGACGACCTCGATGCGCCGGTGCTCCGGGTCTGCAACGAGGATGTGCCGCTGCCCTACGCCGCCAACCTCGAAAAGGCGGCTTTGATCGACGTGCCCCGGATCGTCGCGGCGGCAAAGCAGGTCTGTTACCGTTAAGGCCGACGAACCGCTTGTCGACAGTCTGCCGCCCGTTCAGCGGGTGGCGCTGGCCTATGCCGCGCCCGCATCGCGCGATGCGTGGCTCGGGCTGCTCGCGCTCGATACCCGGCTTGCACAGGTCGTGCGGGAAACGCGCGAGCCGATGCTCGGCCAGATTCGTCTGGCCTGGTGGCGCGAACGGTTGGCCGAAGCACCGGATAGCCGCCCGAAGGGGGAACCGCTTCTCGCTCTGCTCGGTGACAGTAGCAAGCGGCTGATTCCATTGGTCGATGGTTGGGAAGCCATGCTTGGGGAAGCGCCGCTGCCGCGTGACATGATCGTGGCGTTTGCCGAGGGACGCGGGAAGGCTTTGGCGGGTCTGGCCGTGGCGCTGGATTGTGCGGATGCCGCCGCCGACGTGGAGCACATGGGGCGCGCTTGGGCATGGGCGGACCTCGCCCTGCGCCTCAGCCATCCGCAAGAGCGGGAGCATGCCGTTGCGCTGTTGGCTGACGACCGGCAGTTGGCCTTGCCCCGCGCGCTCCGGCCGTTGATCGTCCTGCATGGGCTCGCCCTGCGGGACTTGCGGCGCGGTGGGCGTGAAGGCGGAATCGGGG
>CAZFPW010000034.1:0-16587 GCA_964520765.1 uncultured Novosphingobium sp. | reverse complement strand
TGGCGCCCCGCGCAGGATAAACATAACGAATATATTTCGCCGTTCGTACTACTCTAGAGGCGTCCGCAATCGCCTGGTCCTGCCGCCTGCCGTTCTCCGCGGCCGCAAATGCTACGCTCGGGCGATTTTCGCTTCTCGCCACAGTGAGAAGCTGTCGCTATCGAAGGCTCGTGGCATTGGGCTGGCACCTCCGCTTATCGTGAGGTTATCCGCGGGAACCTGTGCGGGCGTAATCCGTAAGGCTTGCGCTTCAACGAACAGCAGCCCGAATCTCGGGCAGCATATCCTGCGTAACCTCGGCCGACCGCGCCGGCAGTGGCTGGGTGCCGCGTTCGCCGTTCCGATCGATGTCTTCGATGAGGAGCTTCATCTCGGCGATCTCGCGGACCTGGCTGGCGATGATCTGGTCGGCCAGCACGCGAACCCGGGGATCGCTGATGCTGGCCTTGCGCGCGTTGTTGATCGCGATCGAATGGTGCGGGATCATCGACTTCATGAAGGTGACGTCGGAGATAAGCGCCTGACTGCGATTGACCAGAAGCGAGGCCACGCCGAGGACCAGCGCAAACGCCAAGATCCCGAGCTTGATCGCCATGCCCTTGTACATCGACCACATGAAGCCGAGCATCACCATTGTCATCACCGCGCCCATCACCAGCGAGGCGACCAGCCGGTTGATGCTGAACATCAGATGCTCGGACGAATAGACGAGCTGGTACATCAGGAAGAACATGATCAACGTGGAGGTTGCGATCATCGCCGCAAAGCGACCCCACGACATACTCTTCATTTCGTGATCCTGTTCCATCGATTGAACCTTCCTATCTTTAGTGACGCGCGAACACTCGCTGGCCGTTCTCTCCGAAGGCGATGACGACGTAAGGCTGTCGCTTGGCGCCGGCGACTTCCATCCCGGGGGAGCCGATCGGCATGCCGGCCACGGCGAGGCCCTTGACACCCGCCGGGCGCGCGGCGAGCGCGCGCTTCATATCGGCGATCGGGACGTGCCCTTCGAACGCCATGCCATCGACGATCGCGGTGTGGCAGGACGACTGCGCGGCTGGGACACCGAGCCGGGCCTTAAGCGCCGCGCGGTTGGGATCGTCAATCATTCTGACTTGACGATCGAACCCGGCCTTCACTTGGCGTGCCCACTGCTCGCAGCAGCCGCAGCCCGGATCGCGATGAACGACGATGGGTCCCGCTGCCATCGTGACCGCCGGTGTGCCCAGCGCCAGTGCAAGAGCGAGAGTACGGAACATCTTCATCATTTATCTCCTTTCGACCTGGCGTGCCGTTCGCGCGCGGCTCGATCGTCCTGTCTAGTTCAGAACCAGGTCCTGATCCCAAACACGATGCTGGTGGATGACGGGTTCTCACCCGCCGTGCGCGCGAAGTCGGCGGTGTCGCCGATCTTCCTGTCCCACGACACGCCGATATAGGGCGCGAACTGGCGTGTGATCTCGTAGCGCAGGCGCAGGCCAAGCTCGATGTCCGACAGGCCGGAGCCGATGCCGGTTTCCGGCACATCCTGCGCGGCAAGATTAAACTCGGCGCGCGGCTGCAGGATCAACCGCTGGGTGATCCGCTGGTCGTAATAGCCTTCGAGCCGGCCGAGCACGTCGCCTTTGTCGGAGAGGAACAGCGCGCCCTCTACCTCGAACCAATAGGGCGCAAGCCCCTCGAAGCCGATCGTGGCGTAGGTGCGTGAGGGATTGGGTTTGAAGTCGTAGCGGATGCCGGCCTGGAGGTTGAAGTAGGGGCCGATCGCGCGCGAATAGAGCGCCTGAATTTCGGCATCCTCGACCCCTTCGCCGAACGCGCCCGAGCCTTCGATCTTCACCACGAGCCGGTTGACGTCGCCGCCGAACCAACCCTCGCCGTCCCAGCGGAAGCCGTCGGCACCCTCGCGCGCCTGATATTCCGCGAGGTTGAACATCACCTGATAGAAAGGCTGGCCGCCCTGCTCGAACATCATCTGGCGGCGGGCATCCGCCATCTCTTCGGGCGGAAACTGGCGATCGGCATAATGATCCGCCGGCGGCTGCGGCGGCGGGGCATTGCCGGCCGGAAGCGCGGTGCCGGTCATGTCCATCGCGGGCGCCGCCTGGGACGGGCCGGGCATGGCGTGCCCCGCGTGCGGATCGGTTGCTGGCTTAGGCGTGCAATGCCCCATCACCGCGTGCTCGGGCGGGCAATCGGGAGCGGCTGGGGCGGGGGCGGCATCTTGTGCCGCCGGAGGCGAAGGCGGCCGTTGCGCGGGCTCGGGCGCCGGCTCCGCTTGCGCCGGCTTTGCCGGCATCGTCATGCCGGGCATGTTGGAATGGTCCATCGTTTGCGCCGCGGCGGGCGCGGCCAGAAGGACGGCGGGAGCGGCGCCGAGCAGCAGCAGCGTCTTCATGCCGCGTCTCCCCGCGGCCGCACGCTCACGACGCGCATCATTCCCGCGTGCATGTGATAGAGCAGGTGGCAGTGGAACGCCCAGTCGCCGACCGCATCGGCGGTGAAGTCCCAGGTCACCTTGCCGCCCGGCTGGACGATGACGGTGTGCTTTCTCGGCGCATGGTCGCCATGCCCCGTCACCAGCTCGAAGAAGTGGCCGTGGATGTGGATCGGGTGCCCCATCATGCTGTCGTTGATGAGGTTCACGCGCACCCGCTCGCCTTCGATGAACGGGATCGGCTCGTGAACGTCCGACATCTTCTCGCCGTCGAACGACCACATGAAGCGCTCCATGTTGCCGGTCAGGTGGATGTCGATGCTGCGGGATGGCGCGCGGACGTCGGGGTTGCGGTCGAGCGCCATCAGGTCGCGGTAGACGAGCACCTTGTGCCCGACATTCTCCAGCCCCTGGCCGGGTTCGCCGGTGCGGTCCATCGGCATCGGCGAGATGGTCTGGACACCCGGGCCTTTCTTGACCTGCGGCGCATTGGAAAAGTCGCGCATGCTCATCGAGCCCATGTCCATCGAGCCGTGGTCCATGCCCGCCATCGCGCCGGACTGTCCGCCCATCGGCGAATGATCCATCCCGGCCATCCCGCCCGATTGGCCGGCCATGGCGCCGTGATCCATGCCGGCCATGCCGGAATGGTCCATCGGCATCGTGCTGTGATCCATATTGCCCACCGCCGCCGCGCCGCCGGCCATCGCGCCGGTCGCGAGCGCGGCCGATGGGTTCTGCTCGGCGGTGGGATCGACGCCGCGCATCCCGCCCGTCATGTCCATCCCGCCCATGCCGCCATGATCCATCGACATGTCGCCCATGCCCATGTCCTTCATGGTCGCGAGCGGACGCTCGCGCAGCGGCGGCACCGCGGCGCTCATGCCGGCGCGCGGCGCCAGCGTGGCGCGCGCCATGCCCGAGCGGTCGATCGCCTCGCCGACTAGCGTGAAGGCCCGGTCCTCGCTCGGCGTGACGATCGCGTCGTAGGTTTCGGCGACGCCGATCTGGAACTCTTGGACCTCGACCGGCATGACGTTCTGCCCGTCAGCCTGGACGATGCTCATCGGCAATCCTGGTATGCGGACGTTGAAGGTGGTCATCGCCGATGCGTTGATGAACCTCAGGCGCACGCGCTCGCCCGGCGTGAACAGCGCGGTCCAGTTGTCCATCGGGCCGTGGCCGTTGACCAGGTAGGTGTAGATCGAGCCGGTTGCGTCCGAAATGTCGGTCGGGTCCATCCGCATCCCGCCCCACATCAGGCGTTGCGATGCTGTCTGGTCCCGTCCCGCCAGCAGGCCGGCCAGGGTCTGCTTCTGGAAATTGAACCCGCCGGGATTGAGCTTCATGTTCCGGAAGATCGCCTCGGGCGACATCCGGCTGTGGTCCGAAAGCACGATGACGTGCTCGCGGTCATACTGGGCCGGATCCTCGCCGACGGGGTCGATGACGATCGGGCCATAATGGCCGAGTTGTTCCTGCAGCCCCGAATGGCTGTGATACCAATAGGTGCCGTTCTGCTTGATCGGGAATTCGTAGAGATAATTCGATCGCGGCTTGATACCGGGAAACGAGACGCCCGGCACGCCGTCGTGCTGCGGCGGAACGAGGAGGCCGTGCCAGTGGATCGAGCTGTCCTCGTCTAGGTCGTTCACGACATTGAGCCGCACCATCTGGCCTTCGCGCAGCCGAATGAGCGGTGCCGGCACGGTGCCGTTGATACCGATCGCGGGCGAGGATCGCCCGTCGATCATCATCGTCTGGCGCGCGATGGTGAGCGTGATGTCCTCGCCTGAAACGGTCGGGAGCGGCCTTACGAGGCCTTGCGAGACGGGCTGCGCCCAGGCGGGAAACCATGCGGCAAGCGCGGCCGTGCCGCCCAGCGCGGCGGTTCCGCGAAGCAGTGTCCGGCGATCAATCGAAGCGGTCATTCATCGTCCTGAAATCTTGGCGAGGCTTACCGAACCATACGCGCGCGGCGATCATGCCCCTCATGGCGGAGTCGAAAAAAGCTGAAGGCAAGATGGGGTCTGACACCATGTCAGGGTCAAGCGTCTATCGTTGCCGGTCGATCTCGGCCGCGAGTCGCAGCCGGGCGCGATAGAGGCGCGTCTCGACCGCCTTCTCGCTGATTCCCAGCGCCTCGGCGGTTTCCGCCTGGCTCATGCCCTCGATCGCGCGCAGCACCAGCGTCTCGCGCAGATTGGCCGGAAGCGTGGCGATCGCCGCGCCCACCTGCCGCAGTTCTTCGCGGTCGGCCGCGAGCGTGTCGACCGCGGGCTGGTCGTCGGCGATGTCCGATGCGTGCTCGATGGGCAGCACCGCCCAAATCAATCGCCGCACCGCTCGGCGTCGCCGCCAGTCGCGCGCCTTGTTGATCGCGATGCGCGCGAGCCAGGCACGCATCGGCCGCCCCATGTCGAACCGGCGCAGCGATCCGTGCGCCGCGACGAACACGTCCTGGAGGACGTCGAGCGCTTCGTCGTCATCGCCGATGATCCGGGCGATCAGGCGGTGGAGCGGCTGCTTGTGCCGGCTGACGATCTCGGCGAAGGCCGCCTCCCGGCCGCCCAGCGCCAGCGCGACGAGCTCGCCGTCCGTGCGGTCGGCCAGACCGTCGTTCACCGGGGTTCTTCGGTCAGCGCCCTGGTCACGGCGGCATCGAACTTTGCCGCCTGCTCCGGTTTCAACAGCGCGCGCATCGCGAAGATGTGCGCCAGCGTCTCCTTCTGGAGCTGGCCCATCGTCCGGTGCGAGGCGTCGACCGCGGCGGCGACGCGAGGGCCATTGCCGTGCTCGGCGGCGATGGCATCGGCAAGACGGGCATTCTCGGCGCGCATCTCGAGCTCAAGCGCACGGCGCCGAACCGCGAAGCTCGCTTCCAGCGCTTCAAGCCGTCGCTCCTGCTCCGGATCGAGCGAAAGCTGCTCGTGCAGCACCGCGTGGAGCTCGGCCGCCGGCTGCGGCGGAGCGGGAACGAAATACCGCCCGACCAGCACCCCGATGACCGCAGCAGCGAACGCGATCAACCCGATGAGGATAAGCTGACGCGCTCTCATCGCGGTTCGAGCAGCAAGGAGGAGGGCGCCAGCGGGCTCGGCGCGCCGAACGGCGCGAGCGTCGACACCGCGCGCGCTTCGGCCAGCGGCACGGCATTGCTGACGATGCCGAGCACCAGCGCGAATGCGGCCGCACTCAGCGATGCGCCCATCGCCAGACCCGAAGACGACGATCGGCTCGCGATCGCGCACATTACGCGGTCTTCGAGCCCGGCGAGGCCGGCATGCGGTTCCGCCCCGGCGAAGCGAGCCAGCGCGCTGTCGATATCGTTGTTCATCGCCTGACCTTTCCTTCTGCCTCCCTCATACGCATGGCGCGGATTGTGCCCTCATCCAAGCTGGCGTGAGGGATGCGCGCGGCAACTGCGTATCGCCTAACATGGATTGCAAAAGGAGTTTGATATGAAGTTCCGATCGCTGATCGCCCCGTTCGCGGTGATGGCCGCACTGAGCGTGCCCGCCGCCGCGCACGCGCACCCGAAGATCGTCGCGGCGACGCCCGCCGCGAACGCCACCGTCGCACCGACCACGACGGTGCAGCTCACCTTCAGCGAGCGCGTCATGCCCCGATTGTCGAGCGCAACGCTGACGATGACCTCCATGCCGGGCATGGCGAACCACGTCATGAAGATGACGGGCGTGACGAGCGCGGTATCGGAGGACGGGAAGTCGATTACCCTCACCAGCGCCAGGCCGCTTTCCGCCGGGAGCTACCGGGTCGATTGGGTGATCGTCGGCGCCGACACGCACCGCATCACGGGCACGCACGCCTTCTCGGTCCGCTAGGAGATGGCCGACTGGATCGGCGTGGCGCTGCGCTTCGGGGTCTATGCCGATCTGCTGCTGCTGTTCGGGCTGGCCGCCTATCCGCTGTATGCGGCCAGCCCATCTCGACCGTTGGGCGGTCGCGCGATGATCGCCGGCCTCGCCGGGCTCGGCCTGCTGCTCTCGAACCTGTCCTTCTTGCAGATGGTCGCGTCGATGTCGAGCGCTACGATCACCGGCATCGGTCGCGAGACGTTCGATTTCGTCCTGTTCGAAACGCCGCCGGGTGCCGCATTTCTGTGGCGCACCGCGGCGCTCGCGACAGCGTTCGTCGCGGCGCTCTTGCAATCCGCGAAGATCCGATCGCCGGTGGTGACCCTCGGCGCCGGCGTCGCACTCGGCACGCTCGCCTGGACGGGCCATGCCGCAGTGACCGAAGGCGCTGCGGGCACCATCCATCGCCTGGCGGACGGGCTGCATCTGCTGGCGGCAGGTGCCTGGCTCGGCGCGCTCGCGGTCCTCGTCACGCTGCTCTTCGCGCGCATCGAGGACGATAAGTCGGTCGCCGCGGCACGCTCGGCGCTGGCGGGGTTTGCCGTGGCCGGCTCGATCATCGTCGCGCTGATCGTGGCTACAGGGCTCATCAACGTCTGGATGATCGTCGGCGTGGAGGGCGCCCTGCGGCTGCCGACGACACTCTACGGACAGCTCCTGATCGCAAAGCTGGTGCTGTTCGCGGCGATGCTCGGGCTTGCCGCCGCCAACCGGTGGCGGCTCACGCCGCGATTGGCATCGGGGGACGCCGGTGGCGCTTCCGGCGGTGTGCGTGCGCTGCGGGGCAGCATCGCGCTCGAAACGAGCGCGGCCATGCTGATCCTCGCGCTGGTCGCGTGGCTCGGGACGCTGTCGCCGCAGCCGACGATCTAGCATGTCTTGACTCTGACATGATGTCAGACTCCATATGAGTGGGCATGGAAGGATTCCCGCTATGAACCATGCCGATCACCACCATCATCAAGGCGCGAGTTGCTGCGCGACCAAGCCGGCGACCGGCGGCGCGATCGATCCCGTATGCGGGATGACCGTCGATCCCGCGACGACCCCGCACCACGCCCGACATGACGGCGAGGACTATCATTTCTGCAGCGCTGGCTGTCGCACGAAGTTCCTCGGCGATCCCGAGCGCTATCTCGGCGATGGGCCGCGCCCCGAGCCCGAAGCGACGCCGGGCGCGATCTGGACCTGCCCGATGCACCCCGAGATTCGGCGGGAGGGCCCGGGCACTTGCCCGATCTGCGGCATGGCGCTCGAACCCGAAGAACCGAGCCTCGACGATGCGCCCAACCCCGAACTGGTCGACTTCACGCGGCGCTTCTGGGTGTCGGCGGTGCTGGCGGTACCGCTCCTGGTCGTGTCGATGGTGGCCGAAATGCTCGGCTTGCAAATCGTCAGTCCGCAAGCCTCGCCTTGGGTGCAGCTCACCCTGACCGCGCCGATCGTGCTTTGGGCGGGCAAGCCGTTCTTCGAGCGCGGCTGGGCGTCGATCAGGACGCGCCATCTCAACATGTTCACGCTGATCGCGATCGGCGTCGGCGCGGCCTTCCTCTACAGCCTCGTCGCGACCTTCGCGCCCGGGCTGTTTCCGCCGACCTTCCGCATGCACGGCGGGATGGTCCCGGTCTATTATGAAGCCGCGGGCGTGGTGGTGACGCTGGTGCTGCTCGGACAGGTGCTCGAGTTGCGCGCCCGCGCCGCCACCGGCAAGGCGATCCGCGCGCTGCTCGACCTTGCGCCCAAGACCGCGCGCCGCATTCGTGATGACGGCTCGGAGGAAGAGGTATCGGTCGGCGACGTTATGGCCGGCGACCGCCTGCGCATCCGGCCCGGCGACGCAATACCGGTCGACGGCGTCGTAATCGAGGGCCGGTCCTCGGTCGACGAGTCGATGCTGACCGGCGAGCCGGTGCCGGTCGAAAAGATATCCGAGGCGCAGCTCACCGGCGGCACCGTCAACGGGACCGGCAGCCTCGTCATGGAAGCCCGCGCGGTCGGCGCCGACACGATGCTCGCGCGGATCGTTCGCATGGTCGCCGAGGCGCAGCGGAGCCGCGCCCCGATCCAAGCGGTTGCCGACCGCATCTCGGGCTGGTTCGTGCCCTTGGTCGTCGCCATCGCGCTCGCTGCCTTCGTAGTGTGGAACTTCGTCGGCCCCGAGCCGCGCTTCGGCCATGCGCTGCTGAACGCCATCGCCGTGCTCATCATCGCCTGTCCCTGTGCGCTCGGCCTCGCCACGCCGATGTCGATCATGGTCGGCACCGGCCGCGGGGCGCATGCCGGCGTGCTCGTCAAGAATGCCGAAGCGCTGCAGGCGCTGGAGACGGTCGACACGCTGGTCATCGACAAGACCGGCACGATCACCGAGGGCAAGCCGAGGCTTATTGCGGCCAAGACACTTGCCGGCGAGGACGAGGACGATCTTCTCGCGCTCGCCGCCGCGGTCGAGGCGCAATCGGAGCACCCGCTCGCGCATGCGATCGTCACGGCGGCGCAGGAGCGCGGATTGAAGCTGGCAGCGGTTCAGGATTTCGAATCGCAGACCGGACTTGGGGTCAGCGCAAACGTGGGCGGACGGTCGGTGGTGATCGGCAACGCCGCGCAGCTGCGTCGGATCGGTGCCGACCCTGGACCACTCGAAGAACTGGCGCAGTCGCACCGCGCAGACGGCGCCGGCGTCATGCTGGTGGCGATCGACGACCGGCCCGCCGGCCTGCTCGCGGTCGCCGATCCGGTCCGCGCCAATGCCCGCGAGGCGATCGCGGCGCTGCGCGCCGACGGGCTCAAGGTGATGATGCTCACCGGCGACAATGCGGCGACCGCCGAAGCCGTGGCGCGGCAGGTGGGCGGGCTCGATGCGGTCCATGCCGATTTGAGGCCCGACGACAAGGCGCGGATCGTCGGCGAGCTCAAGGCGTCGGGCGCCAGGCTGGCGATGGCCGGCGACGGTATCAACGACGCGCCCGCGCTCGCCGCCGCCGATGTCGGCCTCGCCATGGGCACAGGCACCGACGTGGCGATCGAGAGCGCCGGGATGACGCTGACCCGCGGCGACCTCTCCGCGATCGTGCGCGCCCGCCGGCTGGCTGACGCGACCATGCGCAACATCCGCCAGAACCTGTTCTTCTCGTTCCTGTTCAACGGCATCGGCGTGCCGGTGGCGGCGGGCGTGCTCTATCCGCCGTTCGGCATCCTGATGTCGCCGATGTTCGCAGGCGCGGCGATGGCGCTGTCCTCGTTCACCGTCGTCGCCAATGCGCTGCGCCTCAATCGGGTAAAGCTGTGAAGATCGGCGCCGCCTCGGACGCGAGCGGCGTCTCGCAGCGGATGATCCGCCACTATGAGAAGATCGGCCTGGTGCCGCAGCCGCCGCGCCGCGACAGCGGCTATCGCGATTATTCCGCCGCCGATGTCCAGCGGCTCCGCTTCATCGCCAACGCCCGCGACCTTGGCTTTCCGATCGAGGAAATCCGGACGCTGCTCGAACTGTGGAGCGATCGCGCCCGTTCTTCGTCCGACGTGAAGCGGCTGGCGACGACGCGCGCCGATGAATTGCACCGCAAGGCACAGGCGCTGGAGAGAATGCGCCTCGCCCTGCTCGACCTCGCGACCCGCTGTCACGGCGACGACCGGCCAGATTGTCCGATCATCGACACCCTCGAACGCCGTTAGTGATCGGGTTTGCGGGCAGCACAACCCTCACGCCTCGTGACGGAAGTACAGCATCGCCTCGAGGTGAATGACGCCCGTTAGGTTCGTTTCACCCGGAGCGATTCGAACGGCATCGCCGAAGCGCACCGCTGCGCCTACTACGTTGAACTCCCAGCGATTTCGCCGATCATAGCCATCGCGGTTCCTGCGTAGAAGACGGCGGCAGTCGGCGGTATTTGGCGCCCCGCACCGGATAAACATAACGAATACATTTCGCCATTCATACTACCCTAGACCCGCCGAGCACCGCCGATTAGCGGCCTCCGCCGCTTAACCTTGCCGCTCGCACTTCGACACCTTGGCGTGCTCGATTGTGGGCGATGCTTCATGAATGTTGGCGCCTTGGCAATCAACGCGCGGCCGACCTTGCCGGCGAGATTGGCCAACCGGCCGGATTCATCGGGCTGCCGGGCGGCTTGACAGCAGGCTCAGCGCGATCGGGAAGACGGCGTCGGCAAAGCCTTCGAACGGCCGGTGGGGTGCCGCGGGGACGATCTGGTTCCGATCGGTTCCTTGACGCATTGCGATGACTCCGACCGCGGCCCCGCACCCCACGGTCCTTGAGGGACGTCGATCTTGCCGCATTTGTTCACGCCGCCAGGAACGAACAAGGAGCAGCGCTAGTTGAAGCCTGAGAACGGCCCTCGCCTCGCGACGCCACTGTGCACATCGATGGGACGGTGACGCGGCAGCCGCGAAACGCCGGTCGAAAATGATCCAAGCGATCAACCCAAGGAAAACGTCATGACCATCAGCCAAGTATCCGTATCGCTCGAAGACGCACAGCGCGTGATCGCTGCCGGTCAGGCCAAGGCGGGCGAGATCGGGTCGCCGAGCAATGTGACCGTGGTCGACGCGGGCGGCAACCTCGTCTCCCACATCCGCATGGACAATGCGTGGGTGGGCAGCATCGACATCTCGATCAACAAGGCCTTCACGGCGCGCGCGTTCGACATCGCCACCACGGACCTGGGGGAGAACGCTCAGCCCGGAAAGCAGTTCTACGCATCCAGAACTCCAACCATGGCCGGGTGATGATCTTCGCCGGGGGGCATCCACTTCGCCAAGACGGCCAGGTAGTCGGGGCGGTAGGAGTGAGCGGGGGCAGCGGCGCGCAGGATCAGACGGTCGCCGAGGCGGCCGCAGCCGCGTTTTGATCATCGCGACAACCCGAGCAAGGCAAAGGAGAGATTCAAGATGGCAACGCAAGTCAGCAAAGCGGTTCTGGTACGCCTCGAAGCACTACCCGGCAAAGAGGACGATCTCCGCGCCTTCTTGAACCAGGGGCTGTCGATCGTCGAAGGGGAGCCCAAGACCGTAAGGTGGTTCGCAATCCAGTTCGGACCCTCGTCGTTCGGGATATTCGACGCCTTTCCCGACGAAGACGGGCGCCAGGCGCACCTGTCGGGCGACGTCGGGAAAGCGCTCGGTGAGAACACGGGCGTTCTCTTCGAGAAGCCCACGATCGAGCAGCTCGATGTCGTGGCGGAGAAGCAGCCTGCCTAGAACAGGTGGCGCCCGCGGGGCGGTGCGGATCAACCCAGACGCTGCATGAAGCGGGAGTTTGATTGGGGCGCTGGTCCGCGTGGCGTTCGGAGGGGGCGAGCCGCGGGGCAGACGGTTAGTTGGTTGAAGAGTTAGGGGTAGACGAAGCCAATTTCGAAGTGACAACTTGTAGGAGATGGAGAGATGGCGAATGAGATTCTCGTCGGCCTGAAGGTTGCGATCCTACTGACGGACGGATTCGAACAGGTGTCGCCGCGGGCGGTGGCCGCGTGACACACGCCGCCGCGCAGCAGGGGCCGTCTTCGCCGGGACAGGAGACCATGGAGCGGCGTCCCTTCGGTGCCGCACCCGGCGACGTCCCGGTGATCGGCCAGGGGACCTGGTATATCGACGACGCGCACCGGCCCACCGCGGTCGCCGCGCTGCGTCACGGCATCGACCTCGGCATGACCCACATCGACACCGCTGAGATGTACGGCGAAGCCGAGGTTGTGGTCGGAGAGGCCATAGCGGGGCGGCGAGACGAGGTTTTCCTCGTCTCGAAGGTGCTCCCCAGCAACGCTTCCCGTAGCGGGACGGTCGCCGCCTGCGAGCGCTCGCTCGCGCGCCTCCGGACTGACAGGTTGGACTGCTACCTCTTGCATTGGCGCGGGTCGTACCCCCTCGAGGAAACCTTCGCCGCCTTTGAGCGGCTCTGCGAACAGGGAAAGATCCTATCTTGGGGCGTAAGCAACTTCGACGTTCCCGACCTCGATGCCGCTTGGAAAGCCGGCGGCGAGGGCCGGATCGCCTGCAACCAAGTTCTCTACAATCTTGGTGAGCGCGCGATCGAGCATGCCGTGCTGCCTTGGTGTGAGGAGCACGGCGTCGCCGTGGTTGCCTACAGCCCGTTCGGCCATGGCAACTTCCCTGGCCCGGACACGCCGGGCGGCCGCGTGCTGGAGGAGATTGCAGCGAGCCATGGCGCGACAGCACGCCAGGTGGCGCTGCGCTTCCTTGTGCGTCGGCCATCGCTGTTCGCTATCCCCAAGGCGTCCAGCGCGGAGCACGCTGCCGACAATGCGGGCGCCGGCGCGCTGCGGCTGACGGACGCCGAACTCGCCATGATCGACGCGGCGTTCCCGCTTGGCGCCCGGCCGCGCGAACTTCCCATGATTTAGGCCCAGGACGCCTTCCGTGGAGCTCGAGGCGCTACCTTCGGAACAAGGAGAGAAAAGATGCACAAGGCACTGTTTGTAGGCATTGAAGCCGGGCCGACCCACCAGGAAGATGCCGCTGAATTCCTCCGGGGTGCGCTGGAGCCGGTCGAGCATGAGCAGGACACGCGGCACTGGTACGCGCTGCGCTTTGGCCCCGCCGACTTCGCCATCTTCGATACCTTCCCCGGCAATGCCGGCCGGCTGAAGCATCTGTTCGGCACGGTCGGCCGGGCGCTGGTGGTGAAGACCTTCACCATCCTCAACGGCTTGCCGGAGATCGAGCCGGCCGACATCCTCGCCCTCAAGGTGCCGGCGGCGGACGCCCTGCCGCGCCTGGCCCTGCATGTTCCGCTTGAAGCACGGGACGGTGCGGAGGAAGAGGTTGCCCGCTTCCTGCAAGGAGCCCGATCGGCCGTGGAGCGGGAGCCGGGCACCCTGTCGTGGTACGCTCTGCGTCTCGGAAAGACTCGGTTCGCCATCGTCGATACCTTCGCCGACGAGGCAGGGCGCGAGGCGCATCTGTCGGGCGAAGTCGGCACGGCGCTATCCGGAAGCTCCGCTTCGCTGTTCGCCGAGCCTCCCCAGATCCACCGCGCAGAGATCCTGGCGTTCAAGATTGCGTCCGCTGGTGATGAGGAGAGGACGAGCAGCAACACGTCGGTCACGCGGCCGCTTGAGAGAGGGACAGTCTGATGGACACGAAGCAGAAGGCGCTCGTCGGAGCCACCGTTGCCGGCACCGCAGCAGCCGGAGCCGCGTTCGCGTTTAAGTTCGCGGGCACGGATTCGAAGCTCACCAAGGTCGCGGATTTCGGCCATCAGGTGACCGGCGTAAGCGTCACCGAGGACGGGCGGATCTTCGTCTGTTTCCCGCGCTGGACCGACGACGCCCCGATCTCGGTCGCCGAGCTGCTGCCGAGCGGAAAGCTCAAGGCCTATCCGGACGAAAAATGGAATTCGTGGCGCAACGCCAAGGCGAACGAGATGCCGGTCGGCGAATATTTCGTCTGCGTGCAGTCGATCGTGGCAGATGGTCGGGGCGCCTTGTGGGTGCTCGACCCCGCCGCGCCCGGCAATGAAAAAATTCTTCCCGGCGGCCCCAAGCTGGTCCGGGTCGATCTCGCCACCGATCAAGTCACCAAGACGATCCTGTTCGACGAAACGGTGGCCCTGCAGGGCACGTATCTCAATGACATTCGCTTCAGCGCTGACGGCAAGACCGGCTACATCACCGATTCCGGCACGCGCGGCGCGATCATCGTCGTTGACCTTGACACCGGTGACGCCTTCCGCGCGCTCGACGGCCATAAGTCGACGCAGGTCGAGAAGGACGTGATCGTCGAGATTGACGGCAAGCCGCTGCGTCGGCCCGACGGCCGCCAGCCGACCTTCTCGTCGGACAGCCTCGCGATTTCCAACGATGGCGGCACGCTTTACTGGCAGGCACTTACCGGCCGAACGCTCTATTCGATCGAAACGTCGAAACTCAGCAAGGGCACTCCGACCTCCGACGTCGAAGCGGCAGTGAAGACCGTCGGCACGACCAATGTCGCGGACGGACTCTGGATGGGCAGCGACGACACACTCTATGTCACCTCGCCAACCGACAATTCGGTAAAATATTGGACGGGCGATGCGCTGGAGCCGGTGGTGACCGACAAGAGATTGCGCTGGCCCGATACGCTGTCGGAAGGGCCGGACGGGACGATCTACGTCACTGCCTCGCACATCCAGGATACGAACTGGTATAAGCCGGGCGCCCCCGCTTCGCTGCCAACCGCGCTCTTTTCCTTTCGTCGGTAACGCGCTGCCATCGATTATATGCGCCGGCTCGCTCAAGGCATCGCTGGCCCGGTGGCCTCGCTCGTTCGCACTGGGCCGCGAGGCGTGATTCGAACTCCGTCACCGACAAGGGGCGCCGGACCTGCTACCCTGACGTAGTCGGGGCGGCAGACGGGCTGGACACGGCGGCTTACGGCGGTAGCTGGCGCCCCGCCCTGGATAAGCATAACGAATACGAGTCGCCGTTTGCACTACTATAGAACCGCCGCCGGGCACCGGTAGCTGCCCTATGGCGTAGTGCGCCGCCGCTGATTATTCGAGTAGCTTCGATGGTGGGATCAACGGCCCACACTTTCGAGCCTCCCGATGGCAAGCTGCCTCTGCCGCCGATGTAGATAGCGCTTTGTCGGTTTGCGTAGTGCAATTACCTCGGCGGATGAGGGGAACCAGATTGAATCCTTGGCCAGTGATACCCGCCGATGTTGTCGCTTGGTTCCGCGGTGTCTTCGCGGACGCAAACCGCCGCGTGTGCGAACGTCTGGTCAATCTCCCCAACATCCGCGAGACATCGCTCGATGACGGTTTGATTGAAGCGCTGATCCCCGACAGCGCGCCGACGCTCCTTCCTTCGGGTGCGATCATCCGCATGGATACTCACAACATCGGTGGTTTGCGGCGCTTAGGCGCTCCCCATTGGGATTGGGACTTTCCGCAACGCCGGCGTTGGGAAACGGCGGATATTGCGATCCTCGTCTTCGTCTATCGACGCGACAAGCTGGTGGCGAAGAAGATTGGCCTGCTCCAGTCCAAGCGCCTCTTTCCGACCAACCATGATGTCGAGGACGAGGATGAAATTGGCTTCCTTCATGGCATGAATGCATTCATCCGCCGCGACGGGCAGCAAGCAGCCGCCGCGCTCCACCGAACCTACAGCTTCGACGAAAGCTGCACCTTCGCCGCAATCCAGGCTGGACACCGACAGGTCGAGCTGATCGACACGCTCAATCGGGATTTCGGCAAGGCCGTCTTCTACCTGCTCTACGCACCGCCTGAGCTTCCCTACGCAATTACCTATCCCCTGCGACAACGAATCCGCGTTGACGACATTCCGGTTGGAAATCGGGTGGTCGATGCCGACAACGTCCACCGTGCCCTTGCAGAACTCAATGACGGCCAATCTCCTACCTTCAGCCTGTTGAAGTCCGCCTGCGTTGGGCGGGATTGGCCGCTCGAAACTTGGGCTGCCGATCTGCTGCTGACCTGTCAGGTTGGACAGCAATTCGATGACAGCAACGACGATCGCGTCCGCTATTTCCTCGAACGCCGATCGGGCCCCATTGGAGCGGCTCTCGCCGCATCAATTACCCTGCCGGACGAGGTCTGAACCATGCGAAGTGGCGATATCCCCTTCAAGTTCGATCTGACCGATCTCCTCGCCCGCGCTCGCCGCCAAGTCACTGGCCGGCTGGGGGACGTCACCTTGAACTTGCCTTTCATCAGCATTGCGGTCAGCCCTCAAGATCGCGAGCGCCGGGTGGCGCGCGAGATCGTCCTCCGTTTGCGCGATCGGCGTGTCCTATCCGCGTGGGAATGTTGTGACGATTGCATCGAGAAAGCCCTCACCTCGCTCAACGAAATCCGCCAATTTATCGTCGACAAAGAGGTGGAACTCGCCGAATTGCAGGACGGACCGCTGTTCCTTCTGCTTGAAGCGATGGCGGCTGGGATTCGACAGTTTATGACTTTCGAGGAGCTGTTGCGGCGAGACAAGGATGCGCCCCTGCATCCACGGTTCGGCGAGTTTCATCGACCGCCCGACGTGCGCCAAGCCTATTTCGACGGTCTCGAAATCTTGCGCGGACACCTGAGCCGGTGCCTCGGGCAAATCGCGCTCATTGCCCGCATGCCCGTGCCGACCGAGGGCATCATCGAGAACTATCAGGGGCCGTGGCAGCTAGAAGCCTATGAGGCTCCCCATCGGCTGCCAGCACCGCCCGAATGACCTGCGCCGCGGCTGCGCGGAAGCCCACGTGCTTACAGGAGGTAGCATCGCTTCCCGCAGCTACCGATCA
>CAZFPW010000033.1:4154-16853 GCA_964520765.1 uncultured Novosphingobium sp. | reverse complement strand
CTAGGCCTCCAGGCCCGCCGCAAAGGCGATCCGCAGCGCTTCGGAAAGGCTCGCGACGCCCAGCTTGCTCATCACGTTGGCGCGATGAATCTCGACCGTGCGCGGACTGATGCCGAGGTCGTAGGCGATCGTCTTGTTGGGATGGCCCTTGACCAGGCCTTCGAGCACCTCGCGCTCGCGCGGGGTGAGCACGTCGAGCTGGGCGCGGGCCGCCTCGGCGCGGGCGGTCTGGGTGCCGGCCTGGGCCAGCTGCTCGAAACCCTGGGCGAGAGCATCGAGCAGGACGGCCTTCTCGAACGGCTTCTCGATGAAGTCCACCGCCCCGGCCTTCATTGCCTGGACCGCGACCGAGACGTCGCCGTGGCCGGTCATCACCACCACCGGCAGGCGGATGTCGCGGGCGCGCAGGGCCTTCTGCACCTCCAGCCCGTCCATGCCCGGCATCCGCACGTCGAGCAGGACGCAGCCCGGCTCCAGCGACTTGCCGTCGTCCAGCAGCTCAAGGCCGGAAGCATAGGTCTTCACGACGAAGCCCGAGGTGCGCAGCATGAAGCTGGCCGAACGGCGGATCGCCTCGTCGTCGTCGACCAGATGCACCAGCTGCTTGGCGTCAGCCATCGCCCGTCCCCTCGGCGTTGATCAGGGTGAAATGAAACGCGGTGCCGCCGAGCGCCGAGCTGTCCGCCCAGAGCCGGCCCCCGTGCCCCGCGACGATCGTATGGCAGATCGACAGGCCCAGGCCCATCCCCTTCGCCTTGGTGCTGACGAACGGCTGGAACAGCTGCGCGGCGACCTCTGGCGCCAGGCCGGGGCCGCTGTCCTCGATCGTCACGTGCACTTCGTCCCCTTCGCCGCGCGACGTGATCCGCAGCCGCCGGACCTTGCATTCGGCCATCGCCTCGATCGCGTTGCGGATCAGGTTGAGCAGGACCTGCTGCACCTGGATGCGGTCGATCAGCACCTTGTCGGCATTGCGGTCGAGCCGCAGCTCGACCTCGTTCGCGCGCACCCCGGCGTCGACCAGGGCCAGCGCGCTCGCCTCGTTGACCACGCGGCTGAAGCTCTCGACCCGGCGCTCGCTTTCCCCGCGCGAGATGAAGTCGCGCAGCCGCCGCACGATCTGCCCCGCGCGCACCGACTGCTCGGCGCATTCCTTCAGCGCGTCGCGGACGATCTCCAGCGTTTCGGGATCGGGGTTCTCCAGCAGGTCGCGGGAGGTCTCGACGTAGTTCGCGACGGCGGTCAGCGGCTGGTTCAGCTCATGGGCGATCGAGGTGGCGAGCGTGCCCATCGCCGTCACGCGCGAGACATGGGCAAGCTGCGATTGCAGGTCGTGCAGGCGCAGCTCGGTCTGCTGGCGTTCGGTAAGGTCGCGGATGAAGCCGGTGAAGACGCGCTTGCCGTCGATCAGCGCCTCGCCGACATGGAGGTGGATCGGAAAGGTCGCGCCGTCGCGATGTCGCGCGTTGGTGACGCGGCCGATGCCGATGATCTTGCGGTTGCCGGTATCGAGGTAGTCGCCGATGTAGCGGTCATGCTGCTCGCGGTCGGGCGAGGGCATTAGCACGCTGACGTTCTCGCCCAGCAATTCGTCCTCGCTATAGCCGAACATCCGTTCGGCCGCGACGCTGAACGAAAGGATCGCCCCGCGCCCGTCGATGACGATCATCGCGTCGGGGATCGTCTCCAGGATCGAGCGCAGATGGGCTTCGTGAGCGAAGACGCGGGTTGCGCCGCCCTGGGAATGATCGGTGTCCTGATCCACCCGGCCGTTGTAGCGCAGGGCGATGAGCATGGAAACGGCCCGGCGGGACGGGACCCGGCCTGCCGGGCGGCGTTTGCCCGATCGATCAGGCCCGGGCGGCAATGATCGCGATCGCGATGCCCGGCCTGGCGGCGGTTTGACTGTCGTCAATGCGCGTTTGCTCAAGGCTGTCACGCTTCGGGCAAAGGAGATTCAGCATGTTCTTGGAGAATGTCGGAGGGTTCGATCGGTTCGTTCGGATTCTCGTCGGAATGGGGCTGCTCGCCATGATCTTCGTCGGCCCGAAAACCTGGTGGGGGCTGGTCGGCCTGATCCCGTTCCTGACCGGTGTGGCGCGGACCTGTCCGGTGTATCGCCTGCTCGGCATCAACACGCGCTGGCGCGGCCCTTACGGCTGAGCCTGGCCCAATCGGCATTCTCCGTAACTTTGCGGATTCTGGATCGGCGCGCGAGGGTGTCTACTCGCCGGGCAATTGAGGAGCACGGACGATGAAGAACGTTCTGTTGCTGGTACACGACGACGTCGGCCAGGAAGCCCGGCTGCAAGCTGCTCTCGACCTGACCAGGGCCTTGTCCGGCCATCTCGTCTGCATCGACGTCACGCCGCTGCCGCTGATGGCCGACACGATGTGGGGCGTCACCTCGGGCACCGTCCTCTACGACGAGGGAGAGCGGGAAGCCGCGAACGTCGCGAAGCTGCAGAAGCGCTTGGCGGAAGAGGACGTCCCCTGGTCCCTGGAGGCCCTGCGGGGAGACTTCATCCCTTGCCTGAGCGGCGCGCTGCGCTCCGCGGATCTCGTGGTGTTGAACCGCGCGCTGCCCGGCAGCTCGCCGCCCGACATGCGCGCGATCACCGCCAATCTGCTGGCCGGGCATGAAGTGCTGGTCGTGGCCGTCCCGGCCGAGGCGAAGGGCCTCGCCGCAGCCGGCCCGGCCCTGGTCGCCTGGGACGGCTCGGCGACGGCGATGAGGACCGTGCGCCGCGCGGTGCCGCTGCTCGCGCTGGCGGGATCGGTCACGCTGATCCAGGTCGGCACCTTGCCGACAGGAGCGATCTCAGCCGAAGAGGCCGCCAGCTACCTGGCCCGCCACGGAATCAAGCCGCACGTCGAATTCCTGACGAACCCCGGAACGATCGCGGCGGAAATCCACCGCGCCGCCGGCCGCATCGGCGCCGCCTACTGCGTCATGGGCGCCTACGGCCACGGCCGCCTGCGAGAGGCGGTGTTCGGCGGCGTCTCGCAGGAGATGCTCGGTTCGGAAGGGGGGCTGGCCCTGGTGCTGGGGCACTAGACAGAGCCCGAAGGACTGGGCACGCATCCACGCGGCTATAGCCCTTCGCCGCCGACCCAATGGGCGTCCGCGAGGAGGCGGGCGAGGTTCCAGACTTGGCGGCGGATGTCCGGGACCGCGATGATCTCCCAGGCCTCGCCCTTGGTGATGGGGCCAACGGCGAAAAGGCGGTCATGCGCCTCGGCGGCGCTGCGGACGCGGCCGAGATGATCGACGTCGATGCCCAGGCGATGCGCGTCGGCGCGGATCAGGCCCGCGTCGAGCAGGTTCGTGACGAGGGCGTTGGGCACCTGCCGCAGGTTGCCGTCGGGGCCGGTGCAGTTGATCACGCGGTCGACGTTCAGCCGTTCGAGCATGTCGCCGCCGCGCGGGCGAAAGCCGATGCTCGCGCCGTTCCCGTCGGGCGCGGCCTCGACGAGTTCGCCCGCGACGAAGCGCAGCCGGCCGGCGGCTTCGAGTTCCGAGATTCTGCGGTCCACCACGGGCGCGAGGCGGTGGCGGTGAACGTCCCAGTAGGGCCGGGCGTGACGCAGGAAGCGGTCCTGCTCGGTGGTCGAATGGGCCCGCCAGAGGTCCTGGACGTGCGGGCGCAGTTCGTCGATCGCGGTGCGCCAGCCGGCTTCGGCGGCCCGCACGCGGATCGCGCGGAGCAGGTGCGAGCCCTTCGCTTGGGGCCGACTCACCTTGGCGGTCGCCGGACCGGATTCGGCATGGGCACGGGGGCGCAGGCCGCGGCGGGAGAGGGCGGTGACCTTGCCCGTGAAGCCCGCCTGGTCGAGCGAAAGCACGATGTCCACCGCGGTCAGCCCGGTGCCGACGAGCAGCACATGCCCGGCGGTGGAGAGGCCATCGATCGCGCGGGGACTCCACGGGTCGGCGGCGACGAGGCCGGCGGGCAGGCCGGCGAGGGGCCTTGCCAGGGCCGGCGGGAAGTTGCCGAGGGCGAGCACCATCGCGCGGCAAGCAATGGCGCGCCCGTCCGCCATGCGCAGATCGATCCGGCCGTCTCCGAACTGCGCCGACACCGCCTCGCCGGAGCGGATCTCGCCGCGTCCCTGGGCGGCGGCCAGCGCGTCGATCAGCTCCTCCAGCAGGTACTGGCCGTAGGTCAGCCGCGGCACGAAGCGGTTGACCTGGTCGGCCGTCGAAAAGCCCATCCAGCGGATGAAGTGGCCGGGGTCGTCCGGATAGGCGCTCATGTTCGCGGCGCGGACGTTGAGCAGGTGCTCGGGCCGCCGCGTGCCGAAGGCCTGGCCCTTGGCCAGCCGTTCGGGATCGCGCTCGATCAGCACCACCCGCTGACGGTGGCGGAGGAGGTTGATGGCCAGCAGCGTGCCGCTGAAGCCTGAGCCGAGCACCGCGATCGGCAGGTCGTCGCTCATCGGGCGGCGCGCCGTTTCGCGGGTCAGCTCAGCTTGAACCGCTTGCGTTCGGTGATGTCGATCTGGACCACGCGGCCCTCGTGGACCGTCAGGAGCAGGTTGCCGAAGGCGAGCCCGGCCAGCGCGTCGCGGACGGTGGCGATGCCTTCGTCGGGCGAAACGCCTTTGGCGTGATCGTTGGCATGGGACATTTGCAAGCTCCGTCAGTTCGGTTGGCGCCTTCTCGGCGCGATAAGGCATGTGCCTGCGCTTAATTCAAGTGATTTGGTAGACATAAATAGATTGTCTGTGCACGGCCCAAGACGAGCTACCGCCGGGCCGGCGGCCGGTTCATGCTGCAGATGCAGCAAAATCACCGCCGCGAGTGCTGCTAACCCACCAGCGGCCGGGCGCGCCGCCGGATAAAATCCTTGTGAAACAGGGGAATGGGCAATGTGGCACGCCCCTTGCTCTCACCCCGGTCACCCAAGGCGCACGGTGCGCCTCGTCAACGACCGGGGGATACTTTGTCTCGTTCACTTTCTCATTCCGTCGCCTGGGCGAGCTTCGCCTCCGGCATTTCAGGCCTCGCTCTGGTGGTCTCCACGCCGGCGCTCGCCGCATCGAGCGACGCGGCCGCGGAGGCCGCCGGCGAGGCTGCGGCCTCCGCGGATGCCGGCGACTACGCGGGCGAGATCATCGTCACCGCGGGTCGCCGCGAGGAGCGGCTGCAGGACGTTCCCACGGCCGTCTCGGCGCTCGGCTCGGACCTGTTCGAACTGAACAGCGTCGGCCGCTCCGCGAACGAGGTGCTGAACTATATTCCCAACGCCTCGGCGGGCACCCAGCAGCACGGCCGGCCGCGCTGGTGGATCCGCGGCATCGGCGCCGGGCAGCAGCAGCTCGACCTCGCCAGCCCGGTCGGCTTCTACCTCGATGACGTCTACATCTCGAACGCCAGCGCCACGGGCCTGCCGCTGTTCGACATCGAGCGGGTCGAGGTCCTGCGCGGGCCGCAGGGCACCCTGTGGGGCAAGAACACCACCGGCGGCGCGATCAACGTGATCACCAAGCGGCCGCAGCTCGGCGGCGAACAGGGCAACTACGTCAAGCTCGAATACGGCAGCTACGACAACAAGATCGGCGAGGGCGCGGTCGGTTTCGCGATCGTGCCGGACCGGCTGGCCGCGCGGGTCTCGTTCCGGCTTGACCGCCGCGACGGGCGCTTCGACAACCTGTTCACCGGCGAGAAGTCCAACGCGGTCAGCGACGACGTCTTCCGCGGCCAGATCCTGGCCCGGCCAAGCGAGAACCTGACCGCCCTGTTCTCGATCCACTACCGCAAGTACGAGACGCAGGGGACCTACTGGAGCACGGCGAGCTATGATCCGAGCGGCGTCTACCGCAACGGCTATGTCCCCTCGCGCGATACCGGGCAGGTCAGCACCAATGCCGGCGAGTGGAGCAAGACCAGCCAGCTCGGCGGCTCGCTGCGCTTCGACCTCGACCTGGGCGGCGCGACCCTGACCTCGATCACCGGCTACGAGCGGTGGAAGACCCGGCTCGCCGGCGACGGCGACAACACCCCGCTGGAGATCTCGCGTTCCTACACCGACGCCCGCTCGTCGCAGTGGACGCAGGAGCTGCGCCTGACCTCGCCCAAGGAGAACCGGTTCACCTGGATCGCGGGGCTGTTCTACTTCAACGAGAGCATCCGTTCCGACGCCTATTCGGCGCGCCTGCCCAACGGCGCGGTGCCGCAGCTGGCCGGCAGCTCCGCCGCCGAGGCCTACAGCCTCACCCGCTATGCTCACAAGGCGGAGAGCGGCGCGGTGTTCGGCAGCGGGACCTTCGCCTTCACCGATGCGCTCAAGCTGACCCTGGGAGCCCGCTTCACCCGCGAGACCAAGACGCTCGACTTCGACCGCTTCAACGCCACGGCGACCTCGTGGAGCAACTATGCCCAGTGGTGGAACAGCTTCACCGGCACCTACGGCGGTCCGGGCACTTTCTCGGGCGATTTCTCGCGGACCTGGGACGCGTTCACCTATGACGTGACGCCCTCGTGGCAGATCGACCGCGACCACCTGCTCTACTTCAAGTTCTCCCACGGGGTGAAGTCGGGCGGGTTCAACACGGCGGCGACCCTGCCGATCGCCCTGGTCGCGGTGAACCCGGAGAAGCTCGACGCCTTCGAGCTTGGCTACAAGTCGACCTGGTTCGGCGGCAAGCTGACCTTCAACGCGACGCTGTTCCACTACAATTACCGCGACGTGCAGGTGAACGTGGTGGGCCCGAACCCGGGCGCGGTCGGCGGGGCGACGGTCTCCTACCTGCAGAACGCCGCCCGGGCCCGGTCCCGCGGCGCCGAGTTCGAGCTGACCGCCCGGCCGAGCGACCGCCTCACCCTGAATGCCGCGGTGGGTCTGCTCTATACCCGGTTCAACGAGTTCCAGGTCAACAACGGCGGCGCGAACCTGGCCGGCAACCAGTTCGTCCGCTCGCCGCACCTGACGCTGAACGTCGGCGCGAACTACACCGTCCCGCTGGGCGATGCCGGCAAGCTCGATTTCGCCGCCGACGCCCGCTACACCTCGCTGCAGCACTATTACGTGACGCCGCAGGACACCGCGAACCGGCCGATCCTCAGCCAGCCGGGCTATACCCTGGCCAACGCGCGGGTGACCTATACGACGGCCAACGACCGGATCAGCGCCTCGTTCTTCGTCAACAACCTGCTCGACACGACCTACCGCAACCACGCGCTGCCGGCCTATTCGCCGGCGACGGGCGTTCTTGGGGACATCGTGCAATACGGCGACCCGCGGACCTTCGGCGGATCGCTGATCGTGCGGTTCTAGGCTGGAGAGGAGGAGGGGGCGGGGTCCGCTCCCTCCCGCGGATGCAGGAACGGGCGCCGGGAGGAATCCCGGCGCCCGTTCCTTGGCGATCGTATAGATCATGAATTCCATTCTCATCCCCGACCCCCGCTCAGCCTGAGCTTGTCGAAGGCCATGCGATGCCCGTGGACCTGGGTCCTAGGGAGCTTTGGGCAAAGGGTCGCGCGTGGCCTTCGACAAGCTCAGGCTGAGCGGTATCGGGAAAGGGGAGGCGTGAACTGCATGGCCCGCGCCACAAAACCGTTTTCCTACACATAACCGAAACGGTTACCACATGCGCTATGACAAACCCCGACAGTCCGCCGCCCGTTTCCGCCGATGAGCTTCCCCGCTGGACGCTCGATCGGATGCAGATCTTCATCGAGACCCTGCGCCGCACCCGCAACGTCTCGGCCGCCGCGCGCAGCGCGGGGATGAGCCGGCGCGCGGCCTATCGCCTGCGCGCGCGGCTGCCCGGGCATCCCTTCGACCGGGCCTGGGCCGCCGCCCTGGCGCCGCGCGAGGCGTTCCGCCGGATGACGACGGGCTATGCGGCCGGTCACACCGGGTTACGGGAGGTCACACCCCGTCACACCGGGTAACAGGAGGTCACGCAAATCCCCAGGACACCGTACATATCGTCAATTTCGGCGCTATTCCGCGGCTTCCAGCAGGGCCGGGGTCGACTGGCCGAGTAGGGGCAGGACTTCCTCGCCCACCCGGTAGGCTTCCTCCAGATGCGGCGTGCCGGCCAGGATGAAGCCATCCGCGCCGCCCTGGATCAGCTCGTCGAGCTTGGCGGCGCACTGCTCGTAGGAGCCGACGATGCCCAGCGCCGGCCCGCCGCGCAGCAGGTTGAAGCCGCCCCACAGGTTCGGCGCGACGATCAGGTCGTCGTAGCGCGCGGCCTCGGTCGGGCGCAGCGCGGCCTGGCGGGCGGCGCCGACCGAATCGGTCGCCTGCCCGCGCCAGCGCTGGCGGGTTTCCTCGCTGACGTTCTCGAAGCCCAGGCGGATGTCGCGCCAGGCTTCCTCCTCGGTCCGCCGGGCGACCAGGTCGACGCGGATCGCGCACTTCTGCTGGCGGCCGAGCGCGGCGGTGCGCTCCTTCACGCGGGCGAACTTGTCGAAGAGCTGGTCGAAGGGCTCGAGCCAGGAGAGGTAGTAGTCGGCATGGTTCGCGGCCACCTGGAGCGCCGCGTCGGACGAGCCGGAGAACCAGATCTCGGGGAAGTCCTCGGCCGCGAGCAGCGGGGGCAGGCCGCCGTCCTCGACCTCGTAGAAGCGGCCCCGATAGGTGAAGCCCCGGTTGTTCCAGACGCCCTTGAACACGTCGAGGAACTCGTCGGTGCGGCCGTAGCGGTCGTCGTGGGCGAAGCTGTCGCCCCACCAGAGCTGGGCCGGGCCGCCGCCGCCGGTGATGACGTTGAACAGCAGCCGGCCGCCGGTGGCGCGCTGCAGGCTGGCGGCGGCGCGGGCGGCGTGGACCGGATTGCCGAAGCCCGGCTGGTAGGCGATCATGAAGCGGAATGCCTTGGTCTCGCGCGCCAGCAGCGGCGCGATCACCCAGGGGTCGTCGGTATTGGGGAACGAGGGGATCAGCCCGCCCTGGAACCCGGCGCTCTCCGCCGCCTTGGCGATCTGGGCGAGGTGGTCGATATAGGCGAAGCCGTCATCCGCGCCGTCGCGGCCGAGGCCGGGGGCGAGGTTCTCCGGCCCGAGCGGCGACCAGTCGCCACGGTCGTAGTTGCCGCGCCGGATCGAGGAATGGCAGCCGTGGGTCGGCAGGCGCCAGTGGAAGTCGATGGTCATGGGGGCTCGCTCCTTTCAGGCGGCGGCGCGGGCCGGGGTCAGCCGGGCGCGCAGGCGGGGCAGGACGTGCTGGCCGATGCGATAGGCTTCCTCCAGCGAGGGGGCCGCGCTCAGCACGAAATGGGAGATGCCGGCCCCGGCCAGCTCGGCCAGGTGCCCGGCGACGGTGTCGTAGGACCCGGCCAGGGTGCCGGGGGCGCGGCCTTCGCGGTTGGCTTCGCGCGCGGCCTCCTCGTCGGTCTCGCGGGCGAGGACCGGCTGGAGCAGCCCGAAGGCGACGCTGCGGTCTGCCCGCTTGGCGAGGGTGTCGAGCCCTTCGGCCAGGGCGGCGATCCGCTCGGCCGGCGCGGCGCGGAACAGGTGGACGTCGGCCTGGCGCGCCGAGAGGTCGAGCGCCTCTTCGCTATCGCCCTGGAGGAAGACCCTGGGGAAGGGCACGCGGTTCAGCGGCGCCTCGAACCCGCCGTCCAGCACCGCGAAGTGCTCGCCCTCGAAGGTGAAGGACCGCCGGGTGTGGACGCCGCGGGCGACGGTCAGGAACTCGTCGAGGCGGCGGGGAAGCTGGTCCTCGGCCACGAGATCGCCTTCGCGGGCCCGCGCCCTGGCGTCGCCGTCGGGCGCGATGGCCCAGGCGAAGCGGCCCTGGGCGCCGCGCTGGAAGGTCGTCGCCTGCTTGGCGGCATAGACCGCCGAGCCGACCGCGGCGGGAAACTCCGCGACCAGCTCGATCCTGTGGACCTCGCGCGCCAGCGTGGCGGCCACGATCCGGCTCTCGTCGGCCTCGGGCCGATGCGCGACGAAGACCCCGTCGAAGGCGGTCTGGGCCGCGGCTTCGGCGATCTGGGCGTAATAGTCGAAGCGGTTCAGCGGGCCCGTGCGCAGGTCACGGACCGTGCCGTGGACGCGGCGGTAGGCAGGTTCGAGGCGTTGCGGCTCGGCGGCCGGATCTATCTGCCAGTAGGTGCGGATGGTCATGCGCTTTCCCTTTCGAAGGCGGGCACACCGAACTCCCCGGCGAAGACGGATTCGCCGAGCGGGCGGCGGGCGTTGGGGCTTTCCTGGGCGTGGAAATCCTCGTCGAGCGCGTCGAGCGGGCCCTGGCGGCCAAGCGCGATCAGGGCTTCGAGGGCGAAGCCGGCGGGGATCTTCAGCGTCTCGCGGGCAAGTTCGCGGTCGTATCCCCCGATGCCGTGGGTGTGCCAGCCGAGCAGCAGCGCCTGGTGGGCGAAGTTGGCCCAGGCCGCGCCGGCATCGAAGCTGTGCGAGTTGTTGGGGCCGCGCTGCCCGCCGCGCTCGATCTCGCGCTCGGAGACGATCAGGATCAGGGCCGAGGCGCGGTGCGCCCAGCGGGCGTTGCGGCCGTTGAGGAGCGCGGTGAACCTGGCCCAGCTCGCGTCGCCGTTGCGCGAGACGAGGAAGCGCCAGGGCTGGGCGTTGCTGGCCGAGGGCGCCCAGCGAGCGGCCTCGAGGGCGCTGTGGAGCACGCCCGGCGGCACGTCCTCGCCGGTGAAGCTGCGCGGCGACCAGCGGTTGGTGAACAGCGGGTCGATCGGGTGGTCTGCCTGCCGGGCCATCAGCGCACCTCCCGTGCGGGCAGATGGACCAGGTTGGCGGGCTCCCCCTCGGCATTGCCGGTAAGCTCGGCCAGGATCTCGTCCTTGAGGCGGTGGAGCAGGGGCGAGCGGCGGTCGCGCGGGTGGGGCAGGTCGACCTCGACGATGCGCCGCACCCGGCCGGGATGGGGCGACATCACGATCACCCGGTCGCCCAGGTAGAGCGCCTCCTCCACGTCGTGGGTGACCATGACCATCGTCGAGCGCTGGGTCAGCCAGATGCGCTGCAGCTCGTTCTGGACGTGGACGCGGGTGAGGGCGTCGAGCGCGCCGAGCGGCTCGTCGAGTAGGAGGACCTTGGGCTCGGTCACCAGGGCGCGGGCGATGGCGGCGCGCTGGGCCATGCCGCCCGAGAGCTGGTGGGGATAGGCCTGCTCGAAGCCGGTCAGGCCGACGAGGGCGATGTGCTCGGCCACGATCGCCGCGCGGCGTGCCTTGGGCGTGTCGGTGTTGAGCAGGGCAAGCTCGATGTTCTGCTCCAGCGTCATCCACGGGAACAGGCGGTGGTCCTGGAAGACGATGCCACGGTCGAGGCTGGTGGTGGAGATGCGCTCCCCGTCCAGCCGGATCTCGCCGGTATATTCGGAATCGAGCCCGACGATCAGCCGCAGCAGGGTGGACTTGCCGCAGCCCGAGGCGCCGACGATCGAGACGAACTCGCCGGGCCGGACGGTTAGGTTGATGTCCTCCAGCACCGGGCGGGGCTGGCCGCCGATCACGAAGCTCTTGTCGAGGTCGCTGATCGTCAGCTCGCCGCGCAGCGGGGCCGCGCTTTCGGGAGTGGGGCGGGGAAAGGGTTCGGCGGACATTGGGGGGAAGCTCCTGTTCAGAACTGGACGGGCTGCCAGCGCAGCACCTCGCGGCGGACGCGGGCGATGATCTGGTTGATGGCGAAGCCGAGCACGGCGGTGATCCCGACCGTGACGAGGATGATGTCCAGCCGCTGCTGGATCTGCGCGGTCTGCAGCGTCACGCCGAGCCCGCCGCCCGCGCCCATCAGCAGCTCGCTGGCGAGCGTGCCGATCCAGGCGAAGGCGAGCGACTGGGTCAGGCCGGTCAGGATCAGCGGCATCGCCGCGGGCAGCTGGATGCGCAGGAAGCGCTGCGTCGTGGTGAAGCGGAAGACCTGGCCGACATCGACATAGCGCTGCTCGACGTTGGCGATCCCGGCGTGGGTGTTGAGCATCGCCGGGAAGAAAGCCCCGACGCAGACCATGATCAGCTCGGAGCCTTCGCCGGTGCCGAACCACAGCCCGATCAGCGGCAGCCAGCCGATCATCGGGACCTGGCGCAGCGCATGGAGCATGGGCCCGATCACCCGGTTGAGCAGGGGCCAGACCGCCATCGCCGTGCCGGTCGCGACGCCCAGGCTCGCGCCGATGGCGAAGCCCGAGAAGGCGCGGCTCAGGGTGGCGAGCACGTCGCCGAGCAGGGTGCCGTTGTCGACCAGCTCCAGGAAGGCGGCGCCGACCGTGCCGAGCGGGGCCAGGGTGACCGAACCGGCCGCGGCCGAGGTCGCCAGCCATTGCCACCAGGCAAGGAGCAGGGCCGGGGCGACGAGGCCGATCGCGAGGCGCGTGGCGCGCCGGGACAGCAGGGCCTTCATGCCGCCCTCCACCGGGTCGCGCGGCGCTCGATCTCGCGGGCGCCGCGGTCGAGCAGGAAGCCGATCACGCCGCTGACGACGACGCCGGCCAGCACCACGTCGAGCTGGAAGAGCTGCCGGCCCATCTCCATCATCTGGCCGATGCCGCTGTCCGCCGCGAGCAGCTCGGCCGCGATCAGGACGATCCAGGCCCGGGTCAGCGAGATGCGCAGGCCGGTCAGCACGGCCGGGACGGTGGCGGGGATCAGGATGCGCCGGACGAGGTCGGGCAGGCGGGTGCGATAGACGCGGGCCACCTCGAACCAGGCCTTGGGCACGCCGCGCACCCCGTCGAAGGTGGCGAGCGCGATCGGGAAGAAGGCGGCGATCGC
>CAZFPW010000033.1:0-4054 GCA_964520765.1 uncultured Novosphingobium sp. | reverse complement strand
ACCTGCGGCGGGAACAGCCCGCTCATGCAGGCGAGCTGCCAGGCCGCGAGGAGGGACAGCGGCGCGGCGAGGGCGGCGAGCGGCGAGCGGCCGGGCGTGGCGGCGGGCGCGGGGAGGGGGAGCGGACGGCTGGCCATGTCAGGGGTTCGCCGCCAGGGCCTGGCGCGGCCGTTCCGGCGCGGTCGACCAATAGGCCTGAAGGTCGAGGGTCCGCAGCGCCGTGGTGACGAAGCGGTCGTCGATCAGCTTGTCGGTATCGACCGGCCGGCGGATCAGCCCGCGCTGCAGCGCATAGTCCGCGACCGCCCGATAGTGCTCCTTCACGTCGGGATGGAACACCGGCGAGAAGCGCTCGTGCCAGGGGAGGCCGTCGGCGGCGTAGTCCTTGGCGAGGATCTCCTCGGGCAGGTAGCCGCGCGACGAGTTCCGGATCACCGCCGCGCGGTTCTCGTCCTTGCTCGACCAGGCCGCGGCGCGGACATAGGCGTCGACGACCAACTGGGTCAGCTCGGGATTGGCATCGACGAAATCGCCGCGCGCGAACAGCTCGGCGCGCATCTTCCAGTCTGCGGGCGCCTGGGCGGTAGACCAGATGACCTTGCCGACGCCCTTCTGCTCCAGCAGCAGCCCGTCCGAGAGGAGCACGGTCGCATCGACGCTGCCCGAGGCGAGCGCGGCGGGCGTCGCCGAAGGGTTGATGTTGACGATGGTGAAGTCGTCGAGCTTCAGCCCGCTCGCGTCGACCAGCTTGGAGAACGGCAGCTCCCACGGGCGCCCGCGGTGGAGCGCGATCTTCTTGCCCTTGAGGTCGGCCAGCGAGGTCGCGGGCGAATCCTTGCGGACCACGAGATAGACGTTCTGCCCGCCGCCGAGCGGGGCGACCAGCTTGAGCGGCACGCCGCCCGCCGCGGCGATCACCGCGGGGAAATCGCCGTAGGAAGCAAAGTCGATCCGCTTGCCGCTGAAGCCTTCGTTGATCAGTGGCGCGCCGACCGCGGTGGGCACCGGCACGAAGTTCAATTCGACCCCGCGCTTGGCCAGCTCGGCCTTCAGCCACCCCTGCTCGATGATCACGCCGGTTAGGCCGTTGTAGACCTGCTTGCCCTGATAGGGCGAGGCGATCGAGGCGATGTTGACGACCTTGGCCGCCGCCGCCTCGCCGCCGCGCGCCGCGCGCCAGGCGAAGAAGGCGGCCGCGAGGACGGCCACGGCGAGGAGGATCAGAAGGGTCTTCCGGTTGCTCAGGAAGCCGGATGGATCGGTATCGGGGGTCTTGGCTGCCACGGGATGCTACTCGCTGATTGCGTTGTGCGCGAGGCACTGCATGGGGTGTGCCAAATCCTCGAACCGCCGTGGCGAGGCCGGTTTCCGGGCTGGGCGGCGGCCTGGGCCTGCGCAATTCTGGCCAGGCGCTGTGCGGTATCGCGCAGCTTCGGCCCGGCCGGTGACGCAGGTCCGGGAGCCCTGCCGGGTCGATGCCGGGCTGGCACGAACCTTGCCCCGAGCAGGCCGGGGACCTAGGATGCAGCCGGGTTCCCGGGCCGCGCGGCCAGAACCTGAGGAGAGCGAATGCCTGCCGATCCGCCGCAAGCGATCTGGATGATGCGTTGTCCAATCCCGGCCGCCTCGGGCGTCGCCTTCGCCCGCGGCTACATGACCGACGCCTTCGCGGCTCACGGGGTGGCGGTCCGGCGCTTGGTCGAGGGCGGGCTCAACCTCGTGCCCACGGACCCGGCGCGGCAGCAGCGCCACCTGTTTCGCGAGGGCAGCAATATCCGCGCCCTGGCCGCCCGGGCGCAGGGCGCGCCGACGCGGGTGATCGGCCTGACCTGGATCGACGAGCGCCAGGCGATCATCGTGCGGCCCAACAGCGGGGTGATGCAGCCGGGCGACCTCAAAGGCCTGCGCTTCGCCCTGCCCGCCTTCGCGGAGAGCCGGGGCGACAGCATCGCCCGCGGCATGGCGCTGCGGGGAATCGAGAACGCGCTGACGCTGGGCGGCCTGTCGCTCTCCGACGTCGGCCTGATCGACATTCCGGCCGCGCCGCGCCGCCGTCCCACGCGCGAAGGCATGCGGCGGTTCTGGCACGGGCTCGACCGGCTCGCGGCCGGGGAAGTCGATGCGGTCTACGTCAAGGGCTCGGCCGCGGCCGACGTCGCGGAGGAGCTAGGCCTGGTCGTCGGGGTCGATCTCGACGCCTATCCGAGCCGGCTCGGCCGCGTGAACAACGGCACCCCGCGCCCCATCGTGGTGCACCAGCACATGCTCGACCGCCACCCGGACCTGGTGGAGCTGTTCCTCGAGCAGACCCTGCGCGCGGCCGATTGGGCGGCTAGCCATCTCGACGAGCTGCGGCCGATCCTGGCCGAGGAAACCTGGTCCTCCATCGCCGGCGTGGACGCCGCCTATCGCGGCGGCTTCCACCGCGCCTTGCACCCCGATCTGTCCGCCGACCGGATCGGGATGCTGGCGAGCCAGGCCGAGTTCCTGTGGCGCGCCGGGTTCCTCGACGCGCCGGTGGACGTCGCCGCCTGGGTCGACCCGCGCCCGCTCGCCGCAGCGGCCGAACGCCTCGCCCGCCCGCGCCGGGAGAGCGCTTGACAAAGCGGAGCTAAGTCCGCGAATTGAATTTCTACTGACTCGGTAGACATTCTTGTGCCTATCCTGCCGGCACTTCCGGAAGGACCTGAAATGAGCGCGCAAAGCCGATTGGACGAAGGCCGCAAGGCAAATCCCCGCGAGGTGGGCGTGGTCGCCGGCCGCCATGGCAACGGGCGGACCCTGCTGACCTACGATTGCGAGCAGCACCATGCCGAAGGGCCGCGCGCCCGGGCGCTGGTGTTCAACGATCCTAAGTCCAAGGCGATGCTGCCGCTGATCGACAAAGTCGCGCCGAGCGATGCGAACATCCTGATCGTCGGGGAAACCGGCACGGGCAAGGAACTGGTCGCCCGCTTCGTCCATGACCGCAGCAAGCGCGCCCGCGCGCCCTTCGTCGCGGTCAACTGCGGGGCCTTCTCGGAAACCCTGATCGAAAGCGAGCTGTTCGGCTATGAGCGCGGGGCCTTCACCGGCGCGCAGGGCGCGCGGGAAGGCTGGTTCGAGGCGGCCAATGGCGGCACCCTGTTCCTCGACGAGATCGGCGAGCTGCCGCTCGCCCTCCAGGTCAAGCTGCTGCGCGTCCTGCAGGAGCGCGAAGTCGTTCGTCTCGGCTCGCGCCAGCCGATCCCGCTCGACCTCCGCATCGTCGCGGCGACCAACGTCGACCTGCAGCAGGCGGTCGATGCCGGCACGTTCCGTTCGGACCTGTTCTACCGTCTCCAGGTCGTCGCCCTGCCGCTGCTGCCCTTGCGGGAGCGGCGGGCCGACATCCTTCCGCTCGCCCAGCATTTCCTCGGCCTCTACGGCGAGCGGATCGGGGCCGGGCGGCTGGAACTGAGCCCGGCGGCGGAAGAGGCGCTGTTCAACTATGCCTGGCCGGGCAACATCCGCGAGCTGGAGAATGCGATCCATCGCGCGACGCTGATCGGGCAGGGCGGCCGCATCGACGTCGACGACCTCGTCCTCGGCCCCGGCCTGGCGCATGCGCCCCCCGCGGACGACCCGAAGGCCGCGCTGGAGGAACAGGTGCGGGGGCTCGTCTCGCGCCTGCTCGAAGGGCGGCATCCCGACCTGCTCGACCGGCTCGTCGCCACGGCGGTGACCGAGGCCTTCCGCCAGTCCGGCTCTAACCAGATCAAGACGGCCGAGGCCTTGGGCGTCACCCGCAACGTGGTGCGCACCTACCTCAAGAACCTGCGCCTGATCTGAGCGCAAAAACCACCAGCGCGGGTGGTGAAACCGGCGCAACGGGTCTGGCGGGCCCTCCGATCTTTCGCGGAAATCCGCCGTTATTCGACTTGGCACGGCTCTTGCGAAGTTCCTGACGCGACCACTGCGAAGGAACTGCCCCCATGCCCGACCGGCCCGACGAAATCTGGTTCACCCGCTGCCCGGTGCCGACCGCCACCGGCATCGCCTACAAGCTCGGCTGGCTGACCGAGGCGTTCGAGGC
>CAZFPW010000032.1:0-16867 GCA_964520765.1 uncultured Novosphingobium sp. | reverse complement strand
AATGGGCGCTCAATCATCGCGCCGCCGCCTGACGTGCAATGACCGGACGCATACTCCCGCTCTCCGCCGCCCGATCTCCCGCGCGACCTACGGCTGGGACCTCTCCCCCAGGCCTGCGGTCTGATCAAAAAAAGGGGGGAGCCGAAGCTCCCCCGGCGCGTCAGGACCGATGGTCGACGCGCTTGATGGTGATGTTGTCATAGCAGTCCTGCAGCGTGATCAGGCCGAGCTCCGTGCGGTGCTTGATACGCCAGAACGCCTGCTTGGCCTTGGCCAGCGAGCCGGTCCGGCACCACTCGATGACGTCATCGAGATCGATGGCGGGGTTGCCCGAGCAGACGCTGTAGCGGTCGCCCCAATCGATGCGGCCGTGCGTCTCCTCCCACGGGACGAGGTACGTTTGAGCGGCGGCTAGCTCGGCCTGGATCTGCGTGATCTCGTCGCGGTCGGCGCACGCGTTCAGCTCCGCGCGCAGTTCCTCGATGTGCTGTTCGATGGTCATGGATCGTCTCCTGATTGTCGTTCGACGGGAGACGGACCCGGCGCTGCGCGGCCCGGGTCAAGGACCGCGCAGCGGCCGCGAAGCGGCGGTGGGGGTCACGATTTTTTGGGGGCGCGCGCAGCGAAATGGGTGGGGAGCAGGCCTCGCTCGCCCCCAAAAAATGGTGGGGCCCCGCCGTCCTTGAGGCGGGCCGTGCAGCGCCGGATACTTGGCGGACCCGAGCAGATATCCTTTCTCCACCCTCGCCTTTATCGCGCCGGCCCCAGGCGCTCCACTCGCGGCGACGCGCAGGAAAATGCCCCCCGCGCGGCTCCGCCCGCGCGGGGGGCAAAGCGCGCGATTACTCGCCGGGGTTCCAGATGATCGCGTAGGTCTCGTCGTCATCCTGGCCGGCGGCGCGGCCGAGGTTGGCGTAGATGGTGCGGCGGCCGAGTTCGGGCGCGGACATCGAGAGCCGCACGTACTCGCGCTGCGACACTTCGCCGGTGCGGATCCAGCCGCCGCCGAGCTCGACGCCGCCGGCGAGGACCCGGTAGTCGGGCTGCTCCCCGGTCTTGCCGCGATTGGGCACGATCTGGATCTCGGCGTTGACCGAAAGGGTGCGGATCGAGCCCTTGAAGCTGCCGTCGTCCTGGCGCTGCACATAACCGATTGCGGGCATTTTTCATCTCCTTGGCTGATCGCCCGGACCGTTTTCCGGGCGATGGGCCGACCGCAGGGACGGCGCGAGCGGCGCGCCGAACCGTCAGGCCGAAGCGGGAGCGGAGGACCGGAGCAGCGGGCTGATTTGCAGCGAAGCGGGCGCGAGGAGCGCGGGCGTAGCCCGTGCGGGGAAATCAGTCCGCCGCGATGGTTTTGGCGCGCCGCGGCCGTCCCAGGTCATGGGCCCAGGAGCCGGATACGGTTCGTCGGGCGGCCAGGAAATGCGACGCCGGAACCGGCAGGAATGCAGCTCGGATTGCAATCTTCAGGGGCGCACGCACCTGTCCGTTTGCATGAGATGATGGCCTGCCTATAGGCAAGCTCATGGGGCAGATGGCGGAGACTCTTCGGAAGGTGCGGCGATTGGTCGAGCGGTTGGAACCCGCACCGGCCTGCGGCTCGTGCCTGGCGGACCGGATCGATAGCGCTTCGGAAAGCGAGGTTCAGCTGAGCCTCAGCAAGCTTGCCGCCGAGCGCGGGTTTGCGCGGGACAACGCTGCCTGCGGCCTCTGCGGCGAGCATCGGCCGGTGATCCGCAAGCGCAAGTAAGGGCGTGCGCGCGGGGGCATCGGTTAGCGGTGATCTCGCCCGGCGGCCTTGCTATGGTACAGGGATGGTCACGATCCAGGACAAGCTCATCGTCGGCGCAATCGGCGCAGTAGTCGGCATCCTTGCCGCACTCGGCATCATTGTCATTCATCAGCGTATGGGCGGCATTTCCGCAGGGGATGTACTACAGTTCCTCGGCGGGGTGACAGGCACAGCTCTCGCCATCGGCGGTGCCGTCTGGATCGAGGAACGAAAACGCAAGCAGGAAAGAGCCGATGCCGCGACCCCGGTGCTCGAGGCGTTGATCGGGCTGGAACGCAAATCACGGCCGTTTTTCGATCTCATCGATCAACGCCGCGAAAACGCCGAGGTCATCGATCGGCAGATGATTCTCCTGGAAGACATCCTCAAGCTCTCGCCGCCGCGAAGCGCGCGGTTGATCGGTCTGTTTTACGATCTCAAGCTGGGAGCGACATTCCTGACCTGCGACGCCTTTCTTGAGATGAATGACAAGGCTCCGCGCTTCGCCGCACCGGAGCGACATCGCGTCGAGAAAAAGCTCGAATATTTCGATACGCCGCTCAAGCTCCTGATCGTCGCATACAGTCGGCTAGTCGACCCTAAAGCCCCCAGATCAGTGGCGCATCTCAAGATACGCGATACGTGAATTGCTAATGATAATGCCGCGCCGCGAGGCCCGAATGGGCCGAGCGGCGCGGCGGATTTTTGGGATCGAACGGACGTTCAGCGCGGCGCGTCCGGCGAGGTCCAGACCACGCGGGCCGCGACGATCCGGCAGGGCCGGGAGCGGGTGGCGGCGACGGTCCTGGCCTCGATCAGTGAGCGATAGGTGCCATAGGCGATCCAGATCGTCGCCCCGCCGCTCCTGTTCACGAACGCCTGTTCGAGCGTGAAGGTCGGTGGCGGAAGTCACATGACGGCTTCTCCTGTAGGAGAATGGCGCGGGGATTACCCCGCGCCATTCCGTCATGCGGGTTCACGCCGCCAGTGGCTGCGGCGCGGCGTCAGGCTCCGGCAGCGGGGCGGGCAAGGCCGCGATGTGGTCCGGTTCGGCCGGTGCGGGCGCATCCTGCGCCCGCCGCGCCGCCGCGACCCATGCGGCCTGATCGACCGTGCCGACGCCGCCCCGCTCGGTATAGGCGGCGGGCGGGAACGCCATCCACCTCGGCACCCAGCCCTCGCGCCGTTCGCGACCATTGCCGCCCGTCAGGCAATCGCGGACGATGCCCTTGAGCGTCTTGACCTTCTCCCCGGCATTGGCGGCGGCGACGGTCTCGCCGGCCACCTCGGCAACGATCGCGGTGAGCGCCTGCTTGTCGCGCAGCAGCTCGAAGAACGCCTCGTCGGCCTGCCAGTAGGCGGCCATATCGACGCCGATCTCGCCGCCCGCCGCCTCGACGGCGGCGCTGCCCGAGGCGAGGGTTTCGCCCATGACAATCGCGATCACCTCCAGCACCTGATCGTCGGTCAGAGCGAGCAGGCGCAGGAAGACGTCGACGACTCCCTGAGCCTCGCCGTTGCCGCCGATCACGGTCGGTTCCTCGGGAGAGAACCCGAGGACGTCCAGGACCTCGCGCCGCCTGGCGTCGAAGTCCGCCTCGCCCCGACAGGTTTCCAGGCTCTCGCGAACCGCCTCGTTGCGGGTGGTCTGCGGCTCGGGCTCCACATTCCACAGGTGCGAGCCGGTGATGGCATGGGCGACCATCAGGCGCAGCGCGAGCGCCGGATGGCGGACAAGCGCGGCGCGCACGGCGGCATGGCGATGCAGGTCGATATAGGTCTGCATGGTCGAGGTGACCTCGGGCCGGGCCGACTTCTGCACGGTGTTCAGCGCCTCGCCTTTCTCCAGACGGCGGGCTTCCTTGGCGGTCACATAGCCTTCGTGGAAGGTCACCTCGCCCGACGAACGCACCTCGATATAGACCCGCCCGCCCTTGCGCTTGGGGGCCTTGCGGTATTCCCAGGCCGAGAAGTATTCGCCGCGCGGAACGATCACGACCTCGGGCCAGCCCGCTTCCAAGTAGTCCTCGCGCCGCGCCGCGATGGCCGCCTCCTGCGCGGTCCAGAATGCATCGGCATCGGCAAAATAGCGGTCCTCCCCGAACAGGTCGGAGACGACGGCAAGGCCGCTCGCCTCCACCTCGAACAGCGCATGATCGACCGTGACCGACTGGCCACCGAACAGCCAGCCCTTGAGCTGATGCCCGGTCGGACAATAGGCTTGCGTATCGTCGTAGAGCGCGAGCCAGGCCTTTTGCTGGCTCTTGCTGGCGAGGGTCAGCAGCCGCACGGTCGCGGCGTTGATCGCCTCGTCGCGGTAGAGCTTGCGGATGCGCGGCAGCAGGTTGCCGAGGGCGAGGATGCGCTTCACCGCGAGTTCGGGCAGGCCGAAGGTGGTGGAGATGTCCGCGATGCCGCGCCCTTCCCGGACCAGCCGGGTGAAGGTCTCCCAGCGGGTCACCTCGTCGGCGTCGAGCCGGGCCACGTTCTCGATCAGCGAGGCCTCGATGGCGTCGGCGTCGTCGCCCTCATCGAGGATCGCGCAGGGCAGCGGCTCGACCTCCTGCCCGGTCTCGCGGCGTTCGTCGGCGACGATGCAGGCGGCGGTAAAGCGCCGCGCGCCCGCGACGATCTCGAAGGCGTCGGGGCTACCATTCGGACGCACCAGCACCGGCACGATGACCCCGCGCTTGCGCACGGTCGGCAGGATGTCGGCCACGTCCGGGGCCTTTTTGGCATAGCGCATATTGGCCTTGCTGACCGACAGCTTGCCAAGTTCGATAAAGTCGAGTTTCATGGGTCTACCTTTCTAAGGTGCCGGTCCGTCTCTCTTTCTCGGGTGGCGGACCGGTTTTGATCGGCGGGAAACGCCCCGCCCGCGTCAACCGTCCCCGTTGCGTTCGGGGGTCGGAAGCTCGGTTGCCGCCGCGCGGCGGAACGCGAATTCGGCCGAGATGATCGAGCCTTGGCGGCGCGCCATGTCGGCCCAGGCCGACAGCGGCCTGTCGGTCTCGAACAGCAGGTCGCGCTCGATGCCGAGGCCGAAGGGCAGGCGCACCGAGGCGATCTCGGACAGGCTGAACACGCCGAGTTCGGGGCAACCGAACCCGAGGTCGGCAAGGCCGAACAGGGTGTCGCCGTCCTCGTAAAGCTCGGTCGCCAGCCACGTCGCCGCGCCGATGGGGTTGAACAGCTTGAGCACCGGCGCGGGGTCCGGTTCGCGCCGCCCTTCGCACGAGGCGACGCGGCGGGCGGCGTCGTTGGCGCAGAGGACCGCGCGCAGGTCGGGAGGAAGCAGGATCATGCCGCGATCCTTTCCTGCTCTACCATCGCGGCGGCGCTCGCCTCGCTGTGCCGGGTCAGCAGCCAGTCGGCGGCCTTGCTCGCCGCGCTGGCGGCGCGGAAGATCGCGCGGTTGTCCTCGCGCAAGACCTCGAGCCACGCGCCGAGGTAGTCGGCATGACGTACGGTGGGGACGATGCCGAGCGCGGCGCACAGGAAGGCCGAACCCATCTCGGCAATCAGTTCCTCGCGGGCATAGTCCTTGCTGCCGAACGGATTGAGGAGATTGCGCGCGAGCCGCGAGGCGTGGCCGGTGGCATGGGTCAGTTCATGGAGCGCGGTGCGGTAATAGTTGATCTGCTCGAAGAAGGCCGGTTGCGGCGGCACCTGCACATAGTCGGCGCTCGGCACGTAATAGGCTTTCTCCCCGCCGATGCGAAAATCCACGCCCGATGCGGCGATCACTTCCTCGGCCAGCGGTACGATCTCGCGCTCGGGCAGCGGCGCGGGATCGGACGCCAGCCCCGCGCGCAGGCCCTCGCACTGCGCGACGTTGAACACGGTGAAGCGCTTGAGGAAGGGAATGGTCCGCGCATCCTCGCCGCTGGCCCGCGCGCGCTGCTTCTCGGCCTCGGGGGTGAAGCGGTCGGCATAGACCACGGTCACCCCCTTCTCGCCCTTGCGGACGGCCCCGCCCGCTTCGCGCGCCTGCCGGAAGGTCAGCCAGCTCTGCGAAGGATAGCCGTGCTCGATCACCGCGCCCCACAGGATCAGGACGTTGACGCCCGAATAGTTGCGCGCGGTGAGCGCATTGCGCGGCAGGCCGGGAATCGCGCCGCCGCCCGAGGCGCGGCCCCACGGCTGCACCCAAGGAAAGCGCCCGGCTTCCAGCTCGGCAACGATCCGGGCGGTCACTTCGTCATAGAGATTGGCGCGGGGGGTCGGGTCCTCTCCGCGCGCGCGGCGGCGGCCTGCTTGGGTCATGCTATCCTCCAGTCACGCCCCAAAACCCCACCGGGCTTCCCCCGGCGCGGGGGTGGGCGGCGAATCGCGACCTGCCGGGCGCGCCCAGGAGGCGGGCCGCACCCGCCAGGGCCGGAACGACAGTGGAGGAGCCGGACAAGGTCCGGCTTGCGGCGCGCCGGGGTGCGCCCAGAAGGGAGCGCCGCCCACCCCCGCGACGAGGGGAAGGCCACCGACAACGCCGCCGCGCGCCAGCGCGGCGTCCATCTCTGCCGGGCGCAAGCCCCGGCAGGGCCCAGGCGATCGTTACCGGAACGGCCGGGACGCGCGAGGCGCGGCCCGGCGGAGCTTGGCGAACGCCAGTGAGCCTAGCGAAGTAGAGCCCGGTCGCGCCGCCAGGCGCGAGGGCCAAAACCCCACGGCTGTCTTGCCCGCAACTCGCAAAGCCGCAGGCACACCGCTCCGGCCTGCCCCAATCACTTTCTTGCCTGGTTGCTTGCTCGCCTGGCCGCCTGCCACGAGCACTCCGATTCAGGAGTTCGGGACGCCCCCGCCTCGTCGCGCAGCACGACGAATTTTCCGACCCCCAATTGGGAGTGGTTGGCATTGGGTGCCGATGTCAGGAAGCGACAACAAGAAAAAGATAATGGGGAATGGGATGATCAAAACGATCGAGGATTGCGCGCGGATCACCAAGGCTTTGGGTCTGGCATTGGCCTGCAGCATCACGCCCGCGTTGGCGCTGTCCGGCAGCGCGGCCATCGGCGCGCCTTCGCAACAGGATAATCCCGAACCCGGTCGTCAGGGGGAGATCTTGCCAGGTGAGTCGCGCGTGCTGCCGACACCCTATTCGAAAGGCGTGCGCGTCGTCGGTCACGAACCGATCGAAGGGCGCACCGGGAACATCCAGCTCGCCTGGAGCGGGCACTGCGCCTACGTCACCAGTTCGCTTCCCGGGTTGATCGGGGGCACCACGGCCGAAGACCCCAAGTCGGGCGTGGCGGTGATCGACGTCAAGAATCCGCGTGCGCCCCGGCTGGCGCGACTGTTGCGGGACAAGGGCTCGATCCAGACGGTCGAGACGATCCACGCCGTGTCCACCGCGGGGCGCAAGGTCATGGTCGCCGGGGCCTATGGCGGGGGCAATGCACAGTTCGGCCCGAACGATCAGCCGTGGCTCTCGATCTACGACGTGACCGACTGTGCCAATCCACGCCTCATGGCCGAATATATTTGGCCGAAGAACGCCCATACCGTGACGATCTCGCCCGACGGTCGCTATGTCTTCGGTACGGCCCAAGGCCAGAACCCGCCATTCACGGGTAACGGCGGGCTGCTGGTCCTGGACATCGCGGACATGGCCAAGCCGAGGTTCCTCGGCGAGCTCGGCGTGACCGGCCCCGACGACAAGTCCTGGGAGTTCGCATCCCACGAGATTTCATTCAGCGCGGACGGACGCCGGATCTTCGCCGCGGTCACCGATTCGACCGGCGACGATCTTAATCCCGGACTGAAGCCGGGCTTCAGTCCAGAGCGCGTCGCCCCTGAGAACGGCGGGGTCTACATCCTCGACAACAGCGACATCATGGACGGCAAGCCGGACCCCAAGCTGCGCCTGGTCGGAACGGTCCGCCACGCCGGCTGGCATTCGGTGATGCCGGCGCGGATCAACGGCGTGCCGTTCCTGGTCGGCGGCGGCGAACTGGCGGCCTGCCCCGGCGCCTATCCCCAACTGATCAACATCGCTGACGAAAAACGACCGTTCATCGCCGGCGCGTTTCGGCTGGAAATGAACTATCCCAGGAACTGCGACAAGGCGCCAACCGGCATGGCCGCTTTCGGCGCGCCCGCGGCCACGCTGCACTATAACGACGTGGACAGCGCGCAAGACACGCGCCTCGGCCTGTTCAACTTCACGGCTGCGGGCCTGCGGATCGCCGACCTGCGCGACCCCACCAAGCCCGTGGAACTTGCCTATTTCCGGCCCGGGGACTTCTGCACCGGGCATGTCCGCTACTTGCCCAGCACCGGCCATATCTGGTCGATCTGCAGTGAAAGCGGCTTCTGGGTGATCGAGCTTTCGCCTGCGGTGCGGGCGGCACTCCGCCAGCGCGCCGGGCGCAATACTGAATGACTTCGGGGAGTGAATGCATGAGCGAGTTGCGCAAACTGCCGCGAATGTCGGTGAAGGCGGCAGTGCCCGGGTTGGCCCTGCTACTGGCATCCGTCGCAACAACACCGGCACACGCTGCGGCGGAACCCGGTGAACTGGCCTGCGACGATTCCCTCAAGACGAGCTTCAAGCCCGACGCGCAGACCACCGTCATCCTGGTCAGGCAGTTCCGCAAGGGCGATCCCGTCGTCCTGAGCGAAGCGCCTTCGGCGATGACCCCGCGCGCAGCGAATGACTTGTGCCTGGTCAAGCTGATCGTCGGCCCCGGCAACCCCGGCCCGGCCGATGCGCCGTCGACCTCGCCCGGGATCGGCATCGAGATCTGGCTGCCCAACAAGGACTCGTGGGACGGGCGCATCCACAACATCGGCGGGCGCGGCGGCCTGGACGGCGGCCAGCATACTTCGACCGCGGAAGTGGGCTGGTTCTTCGCCGCGATCACCGCGGGCGCCGAGAATACGGTTTCGGCCAGCACCGACATGGGCCATTCGATCGGCAACGCCTCGTTCGGCCTGAACCCCGATCTCAGCCTCAACAAGCCGCTCTGGGCCGACTACGGCCACCGCGCGATGCATGAGATGGCGGTGAAGACCAAGGCGCTCGTGCGCGCCTTCTACGGCCGGCCTCAGCGGTTCGCCTACTACGAAGGCTCGTCCTCGGGCGGACGCCACGCCTACAGCCTGGCACAGCGCTACCCCGGCGACTACGACGGCATCATCGGCCACCTGCCCGCGCTGAACATCGGCGAGATGGCGCTGACCGGCGCATACAAGAACCTGGTGATCATGCGCGACCTGGGCGGCGTTCCGCCCACCGAGGGACAGCAGGATCTCGTTTCGAACGCGGCGATCGCCGCCTGCGACGGGGTCGGCGGCCAGCACATGGGCTACATCATGGACAACGCCGCCTGCCGCTATGACCCCACCAAGGACATGGCCGTGCTCTGCACCCGTGACGGCGGAAACAACGCCACGCCGGATTGCGTGACCCGCAAGCAGGCGCTCGCGATCCTCAAGTGGTGGTATGGACCGACGACCGACGGCTCCGTGCCCGATCCCGCCGTGGACAATGGCGTGGGCACCGCATTGGGGGGCAAACGCCTGTGGTACGGCTACATGCGCGGCACCTCGCTGTACAACGTCTACTTCACCAAGCTGTTCAAGCTCTTCACGATTCCGGGCGTCTCGCTTGGCTCCTCACTGCCCGCCAACGGCATTCCGACCAAGCCGCAGCTGGCGGCGTCGGGTGGCGGTTTCGGGGGCGATTTCCTGGCCAACGCGATGCGCGATCCGAAACTTGCCGGCGAAAACTTCAAGCATCCCGCGGGTAACGGCGAAGGGCGCTATCTCGACTGGTCGTACCGCCAGCTCGCCGACGCCTATGGCAAGATCGCCGGCCTGGATGCCGACATGGGCGGCATCGCGACGAACGATCCCGATCTTTCGGCGTTCAAGACGCGGGGCGGCAAGTTCATCGGCACCCACGGCTGGAACGACGAGGCGATCCCGATCCAGGGCACGATCCGCTATTACGACAGCGTGGTGGAGAAGATGGGCGGGCTCGCCAAGGTGCAGGACTTCTTCAAGCTCTATCTCATTCCTGGCGGCGGCCACGAATCGCCGCAAGGCACGTCCAACCCCGATGCCCATCCACCGAAGTTCGAGAATGCCTACAAGCTGATGGTCGACTGGGTCGAAAAGGGCGTCTCACCCGGACAGGTCGAAATCGAAACGCCCCGCAGTCCGCTGGGAGCGACGACGACGCGGATCGTCCAGCCAATCTGCCCCTATCCGCAAAAGGCGGTCTACGTCCGCGGCGACCCGAAGGCGGCGAGCAGCTTCCGTTGTTCGTGAACGCGGTGTTCTTTCGACGAAGTCGGCAGGCGACATGATCAACGCGGCGATTGGGAGAATGGATCAAATGGAAAACGACGGGCTCAGGGTCGTGATCATCGGCAGCGGCAACATTGCCGGAATCGCCGCGCGCACCTTGCAAGGCCGCGAGGATGTCGAGCTCGTCGGCGTCTGGAGCCGGTCGAGCAACATCGGCATCGACGCCGGCCTGCTCGATACAGACTCGCCCTGCGGCGTGATCGTCACCGGCAACGAGGACGAGATCTTCGCGCTGAAACCCGATTGCGCGCTGATGGCGCTGAACATCCGCGACCCGGTCGAGGCCCAGGCGGTCAACGGCGCATGGTTCATCAAGCTGCTCGAGGCCGGGATAAACGTCGTCACGGTCAGCGACGGCGGCCTCGTCTATCCGCCCGCGCACATGGATCAGGGCTACGTCGCCCGGATCGAGGCGGCGGCGCGGAAAGGCGGCGTGACGTTCTACATGAACGGCCAGGAGCCCGGCTTCGTCGAGCATATGGCGATGCTGGCCCTGACGCTGAGCAATACGATCAAGTCGGTCACCTCCTACGAGCTTTTTGACTATTCGACGGTCAAGGACCGCAACGAGATGGCGATGTTCTTCGGCTTCGACGAGGACCCCGAGAAGCCCGCGATCCTGGAAATGCCCGGCGTTCAGTTGTCGGTCTGGGGCAACCCAATCACTAACGTCGCGCACAAGCTGGGCTACGAGGTCGAACGCTACGAGGAGCTGTTCGAGAAGCGGGTGACCGACCGCGACCTGGAGGTCGGCTTCGGCACGATCAAGGTCGGCAAGGTTGCTGCGATCCGCATCCGCACCAGCGCGATCGTGGCTGGCCGGGAAGCGGTCGTGGTCGAGCACGTCAACCGCATGTGCGACGACATCGCGCCCGAATGGGAAAAGGCCGAGACGGTGGGGTGCATGCGCATCCGGATCGAGGGCGACCCCAACATCTCGATGGAATGCTCGGTCGGCAACCCGCACAAGCCCGAGGAACTCGCTTACGACGGCTACCTGATGACCGCGATGCGGGTGGTCAATGCGATCCCCTACGTCTGCGCCGCGGCGCCGGGCATCACCACATTCCGCGACCTGCCGCTGACCACGCCGACAAGCGCGTTCCGCAGCGATACGACGTTCATCGACCACAAGATCTGCAAGGCCAACACCTAGCGGATCTCTGGTTCATGGCCGCCATCGAACTCGACACTCAACGGCGATAATCGGCGTTGCAGGCTATCGCCCCGGCGAATCCGGACAACGGCGTCCAGACTCGGCCCGAGCCGACTCATCTTGCTGCGGCTTCACGCAGAACAACGAATATCGCCGCAGTTCCCGGCTGCGATGGTGTCGCCATCGCCCGTACAGCGGCGAAGAATAACGGATTCGCCGCCGGCGACGCTACGGCCGGCGCGGCCACTTCCCCTGTCCCATCGCGTGTCGTCACAGCCATATAGGCGACGGTTTCCCGCGGCAGCCGGCCGGCTCCTGCCAGGTAAGCGCCATAGCGCCCGGGGCCGGCATTGTAGGCCCCGAACAGGCCCGGATAACCGAACTTGTCGTACATCAGCCGCAGGTAGAGGGTGCCGGCGAGGATATTATCGCGCGGATTGTGCGGATCATGCCCGAGCCCGAGCCGGCGTCGCATGTCGGCCCAGGTTCCGGGCATGAGTTGCATCAGTCCCATGGCCCCGGCCGAGCTGGTGATCGGCCGCCCTCCGAGCGTCGTCCTGCCCCGACTTTCGGCGAACATGACCCGCTCGATCCACGGCACGGGGACACCAAACCGCGCCGACGCCTCGGCGATCAGGGGACGCCAGCGCGCGACCTCATCCGCATGGGCAGGAGCACCGGCGAAAAGGACCAGGGAGGCGAACACAGCCCCCAGCGCAATCCTCACCGCGCCCATAGTAGCCTCGCCCGCCCGACGATGTCGGAGCGTTCGGTCGGCCCAAAATACCGCCCGTCGAACGAAGCCGGATCGGGCATCAGCAGCAGCATCGCGCCATCGCGCAGCAGTGTGCAGCCCGCCCACCACGGCATCGCGCGTCCGCGCCCATCGGCCACGCGCCGCGTCGCCGCCCAAGCGCCGTTGACGAAGACCGACCTCCCCGACGCACAAGCGCTGTCACCCGGCACCGCGGCGACCCGCTTCACCAGCGGCACCCGAGCCGGAACGTAGCGCCGCTCCGCCGCCAGCCCACGCCAGTGCTCGGGCACGGGCGCGATCACCATGTCCCCGACCGCGATGTCTTGGGATCGATCGACCCAATAGAGGCCGATCGGCGCGCTCGGCGAGGCGTTCCACACCAGCCAGGGCCGCGGCGGAAACAGGACCGTGCTCCCGAGCACGGCAACGAGAACTGCGACCGCGACAGCCCATTTGCACAGACGGCTCTGCGCCGCCCGGCCCGCGCGCAGGGCCTCGCCGAATTCGCGGGCAGCGCGGCTCATGGGCTCAGACATCGCCGCCTCCACTGCTGCTGGCCCGCGACCAGGCGTCGAGATCGTCGATGTGATAGACGACATAGCGGCCGTGGCGACGAAACACCGGCCCGCCGCCTTTGGCGCGCAGCCGCTCGAGATGGCGCGCCGAGAAGCCGAGATAGTGCGCCGCCTGGGGCGTATTGAGGAACGGCCGGGCGCGGGCCGGCACGGGCTTGTCGTCGGGCATGATGCCTCCGCTTGCATGGGGCCTGGGGACGGCCCGGAGCGGCGAACAAGCGGCATCGCGCAGCGCTTGCAGAGGCCCGAAATCGGCTACACCCGTTTTCGGGCCTGGCGCGCAACCCATTGGGCCCACAGCTCGCCCTTGTTGAGTATGTTCTATGGAACTTACACTCTTCCGCCGCTCCCTACTCGCGCATGGCGGGACTGGGCAGAAAGCTGATCGCGAGGAACGTGCGCGCCTTGCGCACGGCCAAGGGCATGTCGCAGGAAGACCTTGCCGGAGCCGCCGAGATAGATCGTTCCTACGTCAGCCTGATCGAGAACGAGCACTATTCGATTTCGATCGACCAGATCGAAAAGCTTGCCGACGCCTTCGGCATTGCAGTCCATGAGTTGCTGCATCCGGACACCGCAGCCCAGGCTGGCGACACCCGCCACAAGTAGCCGGCCCTCACGGATAGCGGCCTTGCAGCCACCAACGCGGATCGATCCTTGCCGCGACCCGCGCGGCCTCGACCAGGCGCTGGACGCGGCGACGCCATGACGGCGCGGTGATCCGCCAGCGCCGCGTGTCGGGCAGGTCGAACAGGCATTCGGCGATCTGGCGCTGCGTCGCGCCCGCCGCCAGCGCATCGTGGACTCGCAGCACCAGCGCCCAGCGCGCCGCGCGCTGTTCGAGCGGAAATTGCGAGGCGAGGAACCGCCCGGTGCGCGCCAGGCCGATCAGGCGACCGAGCGTGCGGAGTTGCGGCTCCGCGCGGCGAAGGCCGGATAGGCGGTAGCGCAGGGTCACCGGTCCGGCGATCAGCGTGCCGCCTACAAGATCGAGCCGGACCTGCCGCCAGTCATCCGAGAGCAGCCAGTACTCCAGGCCAGATCCATCGACATGGCAGGTCGCCAGCGGCAACAGCGGAGCAAGGTCGAAGGCATCGTCCGATAGCTCGGCTGCCTGGGCGGTCAGCACCGCGGGATCGGCATCGCCACGCCAGATGGGACGTGCAAGGGGACAACCGAGATCCCACGGCTGGAAGCCGTGGAGCCCGAACCGGCGGGCGCTCCCCTCACCCTCACCTTGCCCGCAGGCTTCCCGGTAGGCGGACGAGCGCCGCAGCCATTCCCAAGCGAAGCCGTGGCGGTCGCAGCGGGCGAGCGGGGCGTAGAGTTCCGCCCGCGTCCAGTCCGCCACCGGGAGACCAGACATGACCCATGCGCCGGACCGTCACCCGCCCATCAGTCCGGCTCGCGCCGCCTCCTGTTCGGCGACATAGGCGGCAAGCGCCTGCGCTTGCTCGGCCCCCAGCGCATCGATCGCCGGCAGGGTGTCGTCGATGCCGCTCCCCTGGAGCAGGATCGACGGGCATTGCCCTTCGACATTGCCGAGGTTGGGACGGTGCTGGGCATAGCCGACCAGCGCGGCAAGGTCCGGCTCGAACCGCCGCGCGATCTCGGGCGGATAGACCAGGTACTGGTTCTCGAAGGTGCGCAGCCAGCCCAGGCAATAGCTGACGATCGCCGCGCGGCGGATCAGGCCGGTCACGTTCGCGCCGCCGCCGTGGAGCGTGCTGCCGAGCCACAGCATCGCCGAGCCGGGCTCGATCTCCACGGCGACCGGCTCGCCAACGGGCCCATCGGGTGCATCGGGTCGGTGACTGCCCGGCCAGACCAAGGTCGCGCCGTTGTCGATTGTGAACGGCGACAACGGCCAGATGACGTTGATCTGGTATTCCGCGCCGTCACGCGCCCTGCCCCAGAGATCCTGGTCGCGGTGCGGATACTGCGCGAGCGCGCCGGGGTGGAGTTCTACCGCCTGGGTCAGGTTGAGGACGATGCGGTCGCAGTAAGGGCCGAGCACGGTCTGGACGATTTGGAGGATCAGCGGATGCTGCACCAGGATCGCGGCATGCGGTGAGCGGCGCAGCAGCGCGCCGAAGCGCTTGGTGCGCGTCCCATAGAACCCACCCTCGCAGAACGGCGTCGTGCGGAACCTGTCCTCGAAATCGTGGTTGAGCGCGCCGATCGTGCCGGCCGCACATGCATGGGGAACGATGCAGTAGCCATCGGCGAGCAGGCGGGCGGTGAGCAGCGCGGGATCGTGCGACATGGTCCCCTCCCTCACGCCAGGCAGGCCAGCGGCGCGGTGATCGTGCCGGGGCTGTAGATCCTCGTCGCCATGAGCTCGGCAATGGTGCTGGCGTCGAGATCGATCCGGAACGCACCCAGCCATGCGCCGTCCCGCTGGCGGGGCTGTCCCAGCGGCTCGCACTCCCAGCCCATGACCAGGATCTGCTCGAGGAAGCTCCAGGCGACCACGCCGGTCAGCGCGGTGATCCCGGATGCGAAGGCATGATCGACCATCGCCGAGATCAGACGGTGACGGATCTCGAGGCGGCGCGGCGCGCCCAACCGGCACGGCAGGCACAGGCGGGTGATCTCGAAGACGCTCTCTCCCACCGGCACGCCGTGATCGCAAAGGTCCGAGAACAGTTCGCCCAAGATATGCGACCGCGTCGTGGGCAGCAGGCGCATCGAGCCGACGTGCTCGCCAGCCTCGTCCGTGGCGATCAGGTAGGTTGCGTGAGCGCCGTCGAAACCGTCGATCTCGTAGCGGCCGTCCGTGACCGGCACGTCCCAGCCCAAGGTATCGACGAACAGCGTCTTCCTGTCCTGGAACATGCTCGCCATGCGGCGATCGGCGAGAGAATAGTTCTGGAGAATATGGACCATCGTCGGGCTCCCGTTTCGTGTGCACACGAAGGGAGCAAAGCCGCGCGCCGCGGCCTATTCGTCAGGATGATGGTATTGCGTCGTCGAAACCGATGAATCCGAATCGTAAGGCCGCGACTGCCAGCTGCGCCCGGCTGACGACATCGAAGTCCCGGCGCAGCAGGGCCATATAGGTGCGCACGGTGGGCTGACTGAGCCCGAGAATCGTGGCGATCTCGCCGTCGGTCTTACCGATCGCGAGATAGCGCAGGCATTCGAGCTTGCGCCGGCTGAGTTGGGGCACTCGGCTCGCCCGCGCGGGAAAGCCGTGCAGGCGACGCGCCTGGCAGAAGGCTTCTGCGCCGATCAATGAAGCCGCGCGGCAATATTCGCGGGGCGGGAGCTTCGCACAGGCGGTGACGAACGAGCAGCAGCCCGTAGGCTCACCCATGACACCGATCGGCAAAGTAAAGCCGTTACCGAGGCCGTGGCGCCGCGCCTCGCGCACGATACGTTCCTGCCGCTCGGTGAAGGGAACGAGGCTGCGCATGTTCGACCAGGCGAAGGCGGTGTTGATGCGCTGGCAGGCAAGCAGGGCCGGATCGTCATGATAGTAGTGCCGCTCGATGAAGACATCAGCCCATTCGCCGAAGTTGTCGAGACGGATCAGACTGCAGCGGGGGCAGCGAAACGAAAGGCCATGGACCAAGGCCAGTTTGGTAAAACCGAGCTCGCGTGCTGCCGCTTCGGCCAGCGAGAATAGCTCGGCCGCCGTCTCGCAGGTCCGCGAGCGATCAGCGAAGCTTTCGATTAGGTGATCGAGGCCCATCCGGACATTCCCGATCGCGAAACGGATGGACGAGTTGCAACAGCCGGACACCAATCTATGGTTGCCCTGACCTCATTGGCACAAAGAGAAATATAGAATATATTCCACAGAAATGTGGTGTAGGATGATTGTCTTTGCTTCAGGTCACCTATGTCCGCCAGATGCGGCATAACCTAAAAAATCTAGATAAATTCTTCATTTCCACCATAATTTTGTTATTGCCCAGACGTGAAGTGGGGAATTCTAGATCACGCCGTTGGCGGTATTATCCAAACGGTGAGAAAGTACCCGGGCCGAATATATGCTGATCATTGCAATACAGCGAATCCCACCCGACTGAGCATTACTGCAAGATCGATCCTGGCAACACCACCTCATCCAGAGCCTTGATCGAACGAGCCCAAACCCACGCTGGCGCTAAATCTATGCGTACTCAGCTGACTCCCAAGTTATCAGTGTTTGGTGGCGTTAGGGTCACTGATCCAGCCGTGCGATTCTAACCACGCTTCGTAAGCTTCGGTCCATCGGTCCACCGGCGCGTTGATCTTACGCATGCCGAAGCCGTGTCCCCCGCGTTCGTAGACGTGAAGTTCGGCCG